>NZ_JAIUHK010000017.1:0-123627 GCF_020165075.1 Mesorhizobium sp. CA4 | reverse complement strand
GAAAGCGGTCGTGGCCCATGTTCAGACCGCCTTGCGCTGGAGATTAGCGAAACCGGACGCGCCGGCTAATCTCCCCCCTTGCGGGGGAGATGTCCGGCAGGACAGAGGGGGGTGCTGCCCCGCCAGCGTGGCCGAAACTCGGGAGTGCTGCGCTCTCAGAAGATGGTTATCGCCAAAGTGGGCAAGCTCGGACGCTGGCGTTCCTTCACACCCCCCTCTGTCCTGCCGGACATCTCCCCCGCAAGGGGGGAGATTGGCCGTCACCGGCGCCTTCGCCAATCGCCAAGGTTCCCTCACCGCTTGATCTCCCAGGTCGTCACGCGCTCGCCGGTCACGGGGTCCTTTCCGTCCTTCAGCTGCACGCCCTGCGCCAGTAGCTCATTGCGGATGCGATCACCCTCGGCCCAGTTCTTGGCAGCGATAAACTCCAGACGATCCGCGATCGCCTTGGCGACCGCCGCCTCGTCCACCTTGGCCGCGCCCGTATCGAAGCCGAGAAAGGCCAGCGCTGCCTTTAGCGAAGCGGCTGCGCCATTCCCGACATTGCCGCCGGCATCGACCGCCTCGCCGGCAAGCTGCGTCAGCCGCTGCAAGGCAGTGTAAGTGGCGAGATCGTCCGACAGCGCTTCCACCACCTCGGCCGGCAATTCTTTTGCCGCCACAGGCGCGAGGTCGGCGGCGCGCTTCCATTTGCGCAGCGTGTTCTCCGCCTCCTCCAGCTTGCGCACGGAGAAGTCGATCGGCTCACGGTAATGCGTCATCAGCATTGCCAGCCTGAGCACCTCGCCCGGCCAGGTGCGGCCGCCGAAAGTCTCGGTCTCCAGCAGCTCATGGATCGAGAAGAAGTTGCCGAGGCTCTTCGACATCTTCTGGCCCTCTACCTGCAGAAAGCCGTTATGCATCCAGACATTGGCCATGACCTTGGTGCCGTGCGCGCAGCGCGACTGGGCTATCTCGTTCTCGTGGTGCGGAAAGATCAGGTCCAGCCCGCCGCCATGGATGTCGAAAACCTCGCCGAGATAGGCGGCCGACATGGCCGAGCATTCGATGTGCCAGCCGGGCCGGCCCCTGCCCCACGGGCTCTCCCAGCCGGGCTCTTCGGGCGAAGACAATTTCCACAGCACGAAATCGCCGGGGTTCTTCTTGTGCGCGTCGACGGCGATGCGCGCGCCGGCCTGCTGCTCGTCGAGATTGCGCTTCGAGAGCTCGCCATAGTCCGGCATCGAGGCGGTGTCGAACAGCACTTCGCCGCCGGCGACATAGGCGTGGCCGCGCTCGATCAGTTGCGCAATCAGCGACAGCATGTCAGCCTTGCCGTCGGCGCGGGGCGCAACGAACTCGGTGGCCCGCGGCTCGAATGTCGGCTCAAGGCAACCGAGAGCCTTGATGTCCTTGTGGTACTGGTCGGCGGTCTTTTCGGTGACCTTGCGGATCGCGTCGTTGAGCGAGAGCTTTCCGGCCGCAATGTCGTCGCCGAAGTCGCGCAGCGCCCTGGCATTTATCTTGTCGTCGACATCCGTGATGTTGCGCACATACGTGACATGGCTTTCGCCGTAGAGATGGCGCAACAGACGGAAGAGCACGTCGAAGACGATCGCCGGGCGCGCATTACCGATATGGGCGAAGTCGTAGACGGTCGGGCCGCAGACATACATGCGCACATTTTGCGGATCGATCGGGACGAAAGGTCCCTTGGCCCGCGTTAGCGTGTTGTAGAGGCTGAGGCCCTTCGATGCGTCAGACATGCGGTCCCGGTCCTTAGTTTCTTGTTGAGCATGACTTATCCGAAAACCGGCTTCCGCTTTTCGGGGTCATGCTTGAGCCGGAACCGGGTCTGCACCGAAGGCGCAAATCAGGCTCCAGCCTGCTGGCCGGGGCGTTTTTTCCGATCTGGGGAAAGATGAGGCGAAAACGTCCGGACCAGCGCGAGGCTAGCCAATAATGCAAATGCCACAAATGGCGAAAGACGTTTTCATGCGCGGCTTTATCGCGCCGGCAGGTGTTGCCGTCAAGTCGCTCTGCCAAGGAAAGATGTCGTCGGATCACAGGTAAAGGTAGGACGAAACAATTTATTAAACATGTCGGCACAGTTATGAAACATTCGCCGGCTAGACCCGCCAAGTGTCACGATTTGGTCCGAATCAGCCGCCAAACGCTGAACACGAAGCCGTTACCAGGGAAGAGAACAATGCCTCGCAACAAGCAGGAACAGAACCGACAAGCGCAGCCGGCTCTCGCCAGCCACTACCGCGCGATCGGCCCGGCGGCGATCGTCGCGGCCCTTCTCCACACCGCGAAGAAGAAGAAGCCGGCGCAGAAGATCGTTTCGCCGCGCGCTGCTTGAAAAGGTACGATCGGCACGGTCCCCCGACGGCGGGACGCCGGCGATGAGGGCGCCAAAAGAGCGCCCTGGAGATGAAAGGCCCCACAGCAGCCTTTCGAGGCAAGCAGCCTTCCGCTGGATGGTTTGACGCAATCCGAACGGAAGGTTACGGCGAAGGCGCCGAACCTAACCGCTCCACACTTTTCCTGGAATTGCGCTAAAATAAAGTCATTTGGTTTTCGTCCGCGCCGGGCTTCTGGCGCCTGGGTTTTTCGGCCTGCGGCGGAACGATGCCGCGCTGCTGGATCTCCGGCCCGGTGTTGGCGACCTTGTTGACCAGGTCGGAAACCGGAATCGCCTCGAAGAAATCGGGCTCGGCGGGCTTCAGCAGGTCGAGCACGGCGCGCGGCTCCTGCGTGCGGCAATCGAGCCAGCGGGCGAAGTCGTGTTCCTTGATGACCACCGGCATGCGGTCATGGATATGGGCGATGCCGGCATTGGCCTCGGTCGTGATGATCGCGCCGGTGTCCATCTCCGAGCCGCCTGGTTCGGCATAGGTCTCAATCAGCCCGGCGAAGGCAATCACCCCACCTCGCTTCGGCCGGATCCAGTAGGGCTGGCCCTTGGCCGAGCCCGACTGCTGCCATTCGTAAAAGCCGGAGGCCGGCACAAGAGCGCGGCGGTGGCGCATCGCGGCCTTGAACGAGGCTTTTTGCAGCACGCCTTCGGAGCGGGCATTGATGAGCAGCGGAAACGCCTTTGTGTCCTCGACCCAGGCCGGAATCAGGCCCCAGCGCACCAGCATCGCCTGGCGGTCCGGCAGGTTCGAACCAGGTTCCCGCTGCGGACCAGCAAGCGCCATCAGCACCGGCTGTGTCGGCGCGATGTTGTAGCGCGCCGGAAATTCCTCCAGCTCGGCCAGGCCAAGGAAGGCGGCGGTCTGGTCCGGCGTAGCGGTCAGGGCAAAGCGTCCGCACATGGATCTGGGCTCTTCGATTGATGTGCCACGAAAGTGGCGATGGAACCGCCGGGCCGCAACGGCTAAAGCTGGACTCGCCCAACCGGTCCACAAAAGGCTGCAGAAAGATCGGCACGCATGGAACAGCGCAAGATCATACCGGCCGTTTCCGTCGCGGTCGTGCGCGACGGAACCGTGCTTCTGGTCAAGCGCGGGCGGGCGCCGTCGCAAGGGCTCTACGCCTATCCCGGCGGCAAGGTCGAGCCGGGCGAAACGCTGGCGGAGGCCGCTGCGCGCGAATTGCTGGAAGAAACCGGGCTCGAGGCGACAGGCTATCGCCCGCTGCGCGACATCCATATCGACGGCCATGCTGAAAACCACGCGGTCGACTACCTGCTGACGGTGTTCGGCGCCGCCTATGCCGGCGGCGAGCCCGTTGCCAGCGACGATGCCGAGACCGCTGCGTTCTACACGCTGGCGGAAATGGCAGCGATGCCGCTTGCCGGCGATGTGTTCTCGGTCGCCGAGGAGTTGCTCGGCCCCGCGCAAGGCGCCAGACGGTGAGTCTCCAGAATGGCCTTGCAGGCGACAAAATGTTTCGCCACAAAGCCCTGCCCTTTCACCGCAAGGCTTTGATGACCCGCGCTTCCGCTTTTTTCGCCGCCTGCCTCGCCGTCAGCGTCGCTGTAGCGGCACCCCCGGCGTTCGCCGCCGAGGCGCCTTTCGAGCCCGGGCTGATGCGCTTGGCCGAAGTGCTCGGATCGCTGCATTTCCTGCGCAATCTCTGTGGCGAAAAAGGCGACCAGTGGCGGGTCGAGATGGAAAAGCTGCTCGAGTCCGAAAATCCCGATCCCGATCGGCGTGCCCGCTTCATCGCCTCGTTCAATCGGGGCTACCGCTCCTTCAGCGGCACCTACACGCGATGCACGCCTTCGGCGACCGAGGCCATCGCGCGCTACATGAAGGAAGGCGAGACGCTGTCGCGCGACATCGCCTCTCGCTACGGGAATTGAGCCCGGCTCGTCCGGCGGCAACGTTTTACGCGGATTTTGGCGGCAACCGGCGCCAGTATGGCGTGTGTTATTGTGTCCTGTCCCGCTCTGGTGCAATCTGTGTTGCACTTGCGCAACAGCGTTAATGAAACGTTAGTGGACAAATCCGGAATTAACTCAAACTGAAGGTTTTAATGCCGCAAGCTGGGCTAATCGGCTAAGCTCAATACCAATTGAACGCAGCCTTGTTCGATAAGTAGATCGCGACCGTAAAAATGTCGTATTTACAGGTACTTATTCAGGCTGCCGATAAAGGTCGAGCCCGATCCCTCCTCGGATCGCCGCTTGCGAAGGGTGGACATCGCAAATGGAACATGGTGTCAGCGACATCGACGCGTTGGTCAGGGAAGAAAAGCGCCTGACCGCCGTGGAGAGCCACAGCGAAGCCTGGGCCGAGGGCCTGTCGGCTGGCATCGAACCGGAAATCATCGCCGAAGCGGCGCTGGAGACGGCTTTCGGCGAGATGCTGCGCGCCAATGGCGAGACCTCGGCGCTGGCGCTGCTCGACCGCATGCGGGAGAAAGTGATCGCCGGCGCGTTCGAGCCGGAACGGCTTAGGCATTAGTCCCTTTTTCGATAGCGACTTTTGAGCGTGGCTTTTGACGGGGACGCGCCGTTTGGGCATCATGCCCGCGCGCTCGGACATTCAGAGCCCCGGCCGAGACGGAACCCGGAAACCATGGAGAGGCAAGCGGTGAGATTTTCGATGTCAGGCCGGCCACACGGGCCGGCCCTCAGCATCCTGATCGCCGCTTCCTGCCTAGCGCTGTCGCTGTGCCTCGGCAGCACCCCTTCCTATGCGCTGAGCGAGATCCAGCGCGAGGACCTGCCTTCGCCGGTGACCCCGCCCGCCAATGGCGACAGCGCCGCGCCCGGCACCACCGTGCCCATGCCGGAGGCGCCCGGCACCAAACCCGCGGACGGCCAGCCGGCCGACGACACCGACAAGTCAGAGCCGGAACCGCCGCCCGCCAATGGCGGCATCACCAGCCCGCACGCCGATCCGGACGCGCCGCCGCCCGCCGTCGTCTACGACCTCAATACACTGCCCGAGCCGGTCAAGCGCATGCATGGGCTGATCGTCGAGGCCTGCAAAAGCGGCGACATCGAGAAGCTGAGGGCGCTGATCGGCAAAGGCGATTCCATGACGCAACTGTCGCTGGGCGACATTGACGGCGACCCAGTCACCTTCCTCAAGGGCCTCTCGGGCGACGGCGACGGCCAGGAGATCCTCGCCATCCTGGAAGAGGTGCTTTCGGCCGGCTATGTGCATGTCGACACCGGCACGCCGCAGGAGCTCTATGTCTGGCCCTATTTCTTCGCGCTGCCGCTCGACAAGCTCGATCCCAGGCAGCGCGTCGAATTGTTCAAGCTGGTCACTGCCAGCGACTATGACGACATGAAGCAGTTCGGCGCCTACATCTTCTACCGCGTCGGCATCACGCCGACGGGACAGTGGCTGTTCTTCGTCGCTGGGGATTAAACGCTTTAAACCGGCAGCGCCTCGGAAAACTCCACCGCCCTGCCCTGACCGGGCATGACGATCTCGCCTTCCCACATGACGCGCGTGCCCCGTACTATGGTGCCGATCGGCCAGCCGGCGACCTCTTTGCCGTCATAGGGCGTCCAGCCGGCCTTGGAACCTGCCTGTGCGTTGGTGATGGTCTCGCGCCGCTTCATGTCGACGACCGTGAAATCGGCATCGTAGCCGGCGGCGATGCGGCCTTTCCTGGCCATGCCGAAAATGCGCTGCGGACCATGGCTGGAAAGGTCGACGAAGCGCTGCAAAGTGAGCCGGCCGGCATTTACATGGTCGAGCATGATCGGCACCAACGTCTGCACGCCGGTCATGCCCGACGGCGAAGCCGGATAGGGCTTTGCCTTCTCGGACAGCGTGTGCGGCGCGTGGTCGGAGCCAAGGACATCGACGATGCCCTGGGAAATGCCGTGCCAGATGCCGTCGCGGTGCCGGGCGGCGCGCACCGGCGGGTTCATCTGGATCAGCGTGCCCAGTCTGCCGTAGTCGTCAGCCGTCAGCGTCAGGTGATGTGGCGTCGCCTCGCAGGTCGCGACATCCTTGTGCTGTTCGAGGAAGACGATCTCCTCGGCTGTCGAGATGTGCAGCACATGGATGCGCGCGCGTGTCTGCCTGGCGATGCGTACCAGCCGCTCCGTGCAGCGCAGCGCGGCGATTTCGTCGCGCCAGACGGGATGCGACGACGGATCTCCCTCGACGCGCTCGCCGAGCCGTTCGCGCAGGCGGAACTCGTCCTCGGAATGAAAGGCGGAGCGGCGGCGGGTGTTGCGCAGGATCGAAGCGACGCCTTCATCGTCCTCGACCAGAAGATCGCCGGTGGACGAGCCCATGAACACTTTTATGCCGGCCGCTCCCGGCAGCCGTTCCAGTTCGCCGACATCACGAGCATTGTCGCGTGTGCCGCCGACCCAAAAGGCGAAGTCGCAATGCATGCGGTTCGTGGCGCGCTGCACCTTATCGGCCAGCGCGGCCTCGCTGGTGGTGAGCGGATTGGTGTTGGGCATTTCGAAGACGGCGGTGACGCCGCCCAGCACCGCGGCGCGGGAGCCGGTCTCCAGATCCTCCTTGTGCTCCAGCCCCGGCTCGCGGAAATGCACCTGGCTGTCGACGACGCCGGGCAGGATGTGCAGGCCCGTGCAGTCGACGATTTCGCCGGCCGAAGCCTGGCCGAGATCGCCAATCCGCGCGATGCGGCCGGCCTTCACGCCGATGTCGCGCCGGCCCTCCCCGTCATGGTTGACCACCGTGCCGCCTGTCAGGATGAGGTCGAAGGTGGTCGCCATGGGCAGGTCCAGTCTCTTGCGGGGGGATTGTGGCCGGCTTACGTAATGGCCGACCATTTTGCAAGATCAGGCCGATTTTACGCCCATGCCCTTTGCCCGCCTCAAAGACCGCGCGCTCGTTTCCGTGTCAGGCCCCGATGCCGAGCATTTCCTGCAGAACATCCTCACCACCGATCTCGATACGCTGAAACCTGGGGAGGCAAAGCCCGGCGCGCTGCTTTCGCCGCAGGGCAAGATCCTGTTCGATTTCCTGATCTCGCGCGCCGGCGACAACGGCTTCCAACTGGAAAGCCGGGCCGACATCGCCGATGATTTTGTGCGCAGGCTGATGCTTTACCGGCTACGGGCGAAGGCGGATATTGCCAAGCAGGATCAGGTGCTTGTCACAGTCGCATGGGGTGATGATTCAACCGCCTCAGTTTCTGATTCAACAGCACTCGCCGATACGCGCTTCCGCAATGTCGCTGTCAGGCGCACCTATGGAGGCGAGGCAAGGGACAGCGACGATCCTGGCGCCTGGCTGGCGCTGCGCATCGGCAACGGCATTGCGGAGAGCGGTTCCGACTACCAGCTTGGCGACGCCTTCCCGCATGACGTTCTGCTCGATGAAACCGGCGGGGTCGGCTTCAAGAAGGGCTGCTATATCGGCCAGGAAGTGGTTTCGCGCATGCAGCATCGCGGCACCACGCGACGACGCGTGCTGATCGCGTCGGCCGATAGCCCGCTGCCCGTTTCGGGAACCGAGCTCACCGTCGCCGGCCGGCCGGTGGGCACGCTCGGGTCTGTCGGCGGCCAAACCGGTCTTGCGATTGCCCGCATCGACCGCGTCAAGGCGGCGGTCGATGCCGGCGAGGCGATCATGGCGGGCGACGTTTCCGTGACACTTGCCATCCCCGCCTGGGCGAAATTCACCTTTCCTGAAGGTGCGGTCAGCGCGGAGGAGGCCTGATGGCGGCCGACCGTGCCGGAGCGCCGCCCCGCGCCTGGCAACGCATGCTGTCCGGCCGGCGGCTCGACCTGCTCGATCCCTCGCCGCTGGACATCGAGATCGCTGACATCGCGCACGGGCTTGCCCGCGTCGCCCGCTGGAACGGCCAGACCAGCGGCGACCATGCCTTTTCCGTCGCGCAGCATTCGCTGCTGGTCGAAGCGCTTTACGGCGAACTGGCGCCCGAGGCCACTGCCGAGGCGCGGCTCGCCGCGCTGCTGCACGATGCGCCGGAATATGTTATCGGCGACATGATCTCGCCGTTCAAATCGGTGATGGGCGGCTCCTACAAGGACTGCGAGTTGCGCCTGCAGCGCGCCATCCATCTGCGTTTCTCGCTGCCGGCGGAGCTTAACGCAGCTTTGCGCAAGGACATCAAGCGCGCCGACCAGATCGCCGCCTATTACGAGGCCACGCTGCTGGCCGGCTTCTCGACGGCGGAGGCGACCGAGTATTTCGGCCGGCCGCGCGGCTTCTCCGCCGACCGCTTCGACTTCACGCCAAAATCCGTGACCTGGGCGCAAACAGCTTTTCTGAAGCGTTTCAAGACGCTGGAAACCAGGCGCCAGTCTTCGCTCGCGGTGAATTCCACCCCTTAAAGAACGCTAAATTAACCGGCGAGCAGGACAGTATTGCGTTCGGTCACGGTCCGAAGGCGTGCTCATGCCTGGCGCACATATCAAGACTGGTTCGATCGCCGGCAAGCGAAGAGCGGCCAGCATTGGCCCGGCCCGACGAATAGCTGAAGAACTTCGCGCCCAGAATGAGCGCTTCGCGGCGGCCGTCGAGAACATGTCGCATGGGTTGTGCATGTTCGACGCCGATGAGCGGGTGATCATCTGCAACCGCAACTACATCGACATCTTCAGCCTGGACGCCAAAGTGGTGAAGCCCGGCATACGTTTCTTCGACATCCTGCAGCACAGTGTCGACATCGGCATCGCCGCGCAGAGCGCCGGCGAGCTTTATGCCATCCGCAAGCCTTACATCGACGGCGCCAAGCCTTCTACCTATGAGGAAATTCTGTCGGACGGACGCATCATCGTCATTTCGCACCGGCCGATCGCCGTTGGCGGCTGGGTGTCGATCTACGAGGATGTAACGGAGCAGCGACGGGCCGAGCAGGAGCTGAAGGAGCAGCACCGCCGTTTCGACGCCGCGCTCGCCAACATGTCGCAAGGCCTGCTGATGTACGACGCCAACGGCAGGATGATCGTGCGCAACAAACGTTTTCTGGAGCTCTTTAACATCACCGCAGCGGATTTCCCGCTCGGGACCAGCCATGGCGATGCGCTCGAGCGACTACTGGAACTTGGCATCTACACCGAGCTTGACGTCGACAGCGAGGTCGCCAAGGCGGAGGCCAGCCTGAAGGCGACAAAAATGCATTCGACGTATCGCCAGCTTACCGACGGCAGGACGGTCCTGGTCGTGCGCCAGACGATGCGAGGCGGCGGCTGGGTGGCGACGTTCGAGGATGTCACCGAGCGCCGGCGTGTCGAAGAGCGCATGACGCATCTTGCGCATCACGACACGCTGACCAATCTGCCCAATCGCTCGATGTTTCGCGAAAAGCTGGATCAGGCGCTCGGCGAGGCCAAGGCCAAGCCGCTGGCGATTCTCTCGCTCGACCTCGACCGCTTCAAGGCCGTCAACGACACATTCGGCCACCCGGCCGGAGACTGGCTGCTGAAATGCGTCGCCAAGCGGCTGCAGCACGCCGTGCGCAGCAGCAAGGACGTGGTGGCACGCTTCGGCGGCGACGAGTTCGCCATCATCCAGTCGGGCATCAAGAACGCTGCGGACGCCGAAAAGCTCGCCAAGCGCATCGTCGAGATGGTCGGCAAGCCCTATCGCGGCAAGGGACGCGAAATGCATGTGGGCGTGAGCCTCGGCATCGCGCTCTATCCCGGCGACGGAGATGATGCCGACACGCTGCTCACCAACGCCGACATGGCGCTCTACCGAGGCAAAAGCGAAGGGCGCAACGTCTATCGCTTCTTCGAGGCGGGCATGGATGCGCGGATGCGGGAGCGCCGGGCGCTCGAGGCCGATCTCGAAGCAGCGCTCTCCAAGCGGGAATTCGAGCTGGACTTCCAGCCGATCCTTGACATCGGCTCCGGCAGAATCGTCGGCGCGGAAGCCCTGATGCGCTGGCGCTCGCCGTCGCGCGGCCTGGTATCGCCGGAAAACTTCATCGCCGCCGCCGAGGAGACCGGATTGATCGTGCAGCTCGGCGACTGGGCGCTGCGCAAAGCGTGCAGCGTCGCGGCCAATTGGCCGCGGAACATGCGGATGGCCGTCAATGTCTCGCCCGCGCAGATCAAGAGCGGCGGCTTCGCCCGCAGCGTGATCTCGGCGCTCGCCTTTTCCGGCCTGTCGGCCGACCGCCTGGAGCTCGAGATCACCGAAACGGTGATGATGGATGAAAGCGACGCAGTGCTGAAGACAATGAGCCAATTGCGCGGCCTCGGCGTGCGCATCGCGCTCGACGATTTCGGCACCGGCTATTCCTCGCTCGGCTACCTCCGGCGATTCCCCGTCGACAAGATCAAAATCGACCGCTCCTTTATCCGCGACCTCGACAAGCGCGACACGGCGGCGATCGTGCGCACGGTGATCGGGCTCGGCGCCGAGCTCGGCATCATCGTTACCGCCGAGGGCGTGGAAACCGAAGCGCAGCTCGATACGCTGCGCAAGGCCGGCTGCGGCGAGGCGCAGGGCTATCTGATCGGCGTGCCGACCAAGGCGGCCGACATCAGCCGGCTGCTGCGTTCGCAGGCGCTGCTGCGCCAGTCAGGCTGAGTGACACCGTCCATCAGCGTAGCGCCCCGATATATTTCTCGTGAAAGCTGACATAGCCGGGCTCGACCACTTTGAGATGCCGCTCGATCAGCCGATGGAATTGCGGCAACTGGTGGAACGGCACGCCGGGATAGGCATGGTGCTCGGCATGATAGGGCATGTTCCAGGCGAGCTTGCGCACGAACCAGTTTGTCAGTGTGGTCCTGGTGTTTTCCAGCATGTTGGCGACGAAGGGACAGCGGCCGTGCTCGGCCAGCAGATAAAGCCTCAGGTGCGGCTGGCCGAGCAGCGCCGGCACGATCCAGACATAGAGCAGCACCGACGCCTTGAACCAGACCGCCAGCGCCAGCAGGACGACATAGAATGCGATCATCGCCCGCGCCTCGGCCTTTACTTTCGGCAGTCCTTTGGGCGGCACGTAGCTGTCGCGGCAGCGCCCCATTGCATTGGTGTAGAGCGTCCTGAAATGCCCCCACCACACCGGCAGGCCGGAGACGTGGACGATGTATTGCCGCACCGTTTCGGGCTTCGGGAAAGCCAACTCCGGATCGTTTTCGGGATCCTGGGTGAAGCGGTGATGGGCGAAATGGAAATAGCGGAACCAGTCGGCCGGCAACGCGATCGCCAGGCTGCAGAAGCGCGCAACGGCATCGTTCAACCACTGCGTTTCGAACGCCGTCCGGTGCACCGTTTCATGCAGCAGCGTGAACAGGAAGACGATCAGGATGCCCTGCGGCAGCATCAGGACCGGCCAGAACGGCACCTTGGCCGCGATCAGCGCGCCAAGGACGACGACCGCGCCGAGATGGAGCGCGAACTGGACAAGGCCCGGCCCATCCGATTTGCCGGTCAGCCGGCTGCGCTCCTCATTCGTCAGCGAGGCTATCACGGAGCGATGGTCGATGGCTGCGTCGTGGTCGATTGCGTTCATCAGATCACGATACCCAGAAAGAAACCTTTCGAAAAACGAGGATTTCTGCGAAATAGATAAGATCACCTTATCTTTTGGATTGCCATGGTCGCTCTTCCCTCCTTGCGCGGACTTCAGGCCTTCGAAGCGGCGGCGCGGAGGGGGAGCTTTGCCGCCGCGGCGGAGGAACTGTCTATTTCGGCCGCGGCCGTCAGCCAGCTTATCCGCACCGTCGAGGAGCAGATGGGGCGCAAGCTGTTCCACCGGGTCAACCGGCGCGCCGTGCTGACCGAGGCCGGGGTGGAGATGCTGCCGAGGCTCAGCATGGCCTTCCGGGAAATCGGCAGCGTCGCGCGCGATGTCGGCGGCGATGCGTTCAGGCCGAGGCTTGTCGTTTCGGTGCCGCCTTCCATGGCGATGGGCTGGCTTTCGGAGCGGCTCGCCGGCTTTGTCGCCGGGCATGGCGCCGCCGACATATCGCTCAGAGGCGACGACGATCCGGTGCCGTTCGATCATGAATTGATCGACATCCGCCTCTCCTACGGCCCGCACTACCGCGAGCATCCGACGGAAGAGATCGTCAAGGACGCCGTATATCCCGTCTGCGCGCCGACGCTGGCCGGGGCGACCGGATCCGACGGGCTTGCCGGCCTGCCGCTCATCCACACCGACTGGGGACCGACCGGCGCGTCCTTTCCGTCCTGGCGCAACTGGTTCGAGGCCGCGGGAAGCGAGCCGGGCCGTGCGGCACAACGCGGTCTCTCCGCGAACTCGTCGCGAGCAGCGCTCGACCTCGCCATCTCAGGGCTGGGCGTCGCGCTGGCGCAAGGCATCTATTGCGCCCAGGCGCTGGAGGATGGCAGACTGGTGCGGGCCGCCGCGCAACCCTTGGAACTGCGCCAGCCCTATTGCCTGACGATCCCCGAACGCAGCGCAAGGCGCGATGTCGTGGCCGCGTTCCGGAAATGGCTGATCGGGGAATGCGTTCGCGCCGTCAACTCGCCAGCGCTCGGCACCCAGTCATCCGAGAACTCGTTTAGGAAATTACGGTGACGGAGCACTCATTTCCGTCGCCGCCCGCCCCGCTTTTCAGTCGAACGAAGTAGGAGATTTTTCAATGTCGCTCGAACTCATCAATCCAGCTGACCTGCCGGTTCCGGAGATGTACACGCAGGTTGTCATCGCGACGGGATCCAAGCTGGTGTTCATCTCGGGTCAGCAGCCGGAGGACATACACGGCAAGCTTGTCGGGCATGGCGATTTTGCGGCGCAAGCGCGCCTGGCGTTCGGCAATCTGGGCCGAGCGCTCAGCGCGGCAGGCGCGCGACCCGACCAAGTCTGCAAAATCACTGTCTACGTTGTCGACTACTACCGCGATGAGCACGTTCCGATCATCGAAGACGCGCAGATTTCGCTGTTTGGAGATCACAAGCCAGCGAATGTGATTGTCGGCGTGGCGATGATGTCCCCAGGCTACCTGATCGAGGTCGACGCGATGGCGGTCGTTTGACGAGGAGACCGGAATCTACTTTCAAAGATGAGCTGCCAGAGCCGCGACCATGTCCTTGCTCGTTGCCACGGGAACTATCTCGAACTCGACCAAATCCGCCCACTCGATTACCCAGCGCTGCAGTATTGTCGCGTCGTCGGTTTCCACGAGCATGAAGCAGCGGCTCATGTCGCCGGCGATCCAGCTGTGATGCACGACAAGTTCATCCGGCTTCAGGCGGCCCTTGTCGCGGAAGCGGCGATAGATCTCCTTGCGGTCGGCGCCGTGAAAGTCCTCGATCACGAAAAACAGCATTCTCGTTCCCTCAGTTCGAATGATCGGGAATTGGAGAACTGGAGAACTGAGGAAGCGAGGACGGATGACTCCGCTAGACACTCAATTCTTCAATTCTTCAGTTCTTCAGTTCTTCAGTTCTTCAATTCCTCAGTTCCTCAGTTCCTCTTTCTCCCGCCGCTACTTCTCCGGCCTCTCCAGGCGCTCCAGGAACCACTGCGTCAGCCGCACCCAGAGCTCGTCCTTCTCGCCCGAATCCTCCCAGCCATGGTCGAGATTGGGATTGTCGTTGACCTCGATGACGAAGACTCCGTCCTTGGTCTCCTTGAGGTCGACGCCATAGAGCCCGTCGCCAATGCATTTTGCCGCCCGCACCGCCGTTTCGACGACATGCGGCGGCGTCTGCTTAAGCGTGAACGTCTTGATGCCGCCCTGGTCCGGCTTGCCGCTGGCCTTGTGGTTGACGATCTGCCAGTGCTTTTTCGCCATCAGATAGTGCACGGCAAACAGCGGTTGGCCGCCGAGCACGCCGACGCGCCAGTCATATTCGGTGGGGATGAATTTCTGCGCGATCAAGAGATCGGAATCGTCCAGCCATTCGGTCGCGAGCTTGGTGAGCTCAGCCATGTTCTCGCATTTCTTGACGCCGCGC
The DNA here is from genome assembly GCF_020165075.1 of Mesorhizobium sp. CA4. Taxonomy (NCBI): domain Bacteria; kingdom Pseudomonadati; phylum Pseudomonadota; class Alphaproteobacteria; order Hyphomicrobiales; family Phyllobacteriaceae; genus Mesorhizobium; species Mesorhizobium sp. CA4. Next base: position 109,336 of record NZ_JAIUHK010000017.1, on the reverse strand, counting down.
GAGAAAGACGAATCCGGGATCTTCAGCACCAGCGGAAAGCCCAGTGTCTGCGCCGCCACTTCGAAGTCGGAGGTGCCGGCGATCATCACCGTCGGCGGCACCGGCACTTTGTTGTAGGTCATCAGCTCGTTGAGATAGACCTTGTTGGTGCAGCGGATCATCGACAGCGGATCGTCGATCACCGGCATGCCTTCCTGCTGGGCGCGGCGCGCGAAACGGTAGGTGTGATTGGAGATCGACGTGGTCTCGCGTATGAACAGCGCGTCGTAGTTGGCGAGCTTGGCGAGGTCCTTCCTGGTGATCGGCTCGACCTCGACGCCCATCTTCTCGGCGATCCGCGCCCAGTAGCGCAGCGAGGAGATTTCCGATGGCGGCAGTTCCTCATGCGGGTCGACCAGCGTCGCGAACGTATAGCGCGCCGGCGTGCGGCCCTTGGTGTCGCGCCATTCGCGGTTGGTGTAGGTGTCCAGGCACTGCAGGAAGAACTCTTCCTCGTCCTCGGTCATGCGGGCAAGCGGCAGAAAGCCGATCTTGCGGATCGAGGCCCATTCGGCGCTGTCCTTGATGTGGACCTCGAGCGCCGGCGCGCGAAACCAGTCGAACAACAGCTTGGCGAAACGGTCCCATATCTTCGACGGACCGATGCCGAAGAAGATCGCCACCTTCGCCGGAAACGCCCCGCCGAGATCCTTGCGGCATTTGTTCAAGGCAAGCTCGAGCTCCGGCAGCGCGTGCTCGTAGAGCTTGCGCTCCGAAAGATCGATCATGGTCTCTACGGTCGGTATCACCCTGTGGCCGCGCGAGCCGGCCAGCAGCGAGGCATAGTAGCCGCGGCTCTGATAGCCGTAATTGTTCGACAGGTTGATCACCTTCGGCCGCTGGCCGCGGAACAGCGCCGGATGCGCAAGATAGTCGCGGTTGGTGATGATCTTGTGGGGTGTGGCCACCTGATCGATGTCGTTCTGCCTGCCTGTGAGGATAACCCAGGTCATTGTCTCAGCGTTTTCCCAGAGTGATGGCGGCGCGCAGGCCGTCGCGACCGAACTGCGCCATGTTCATGAAGATGTCGTAAGGCACCGGAATGTTCGCGGCGTCGAGGATCGTTTCCTGCCTCTCATCCTCGACCCACGGGTCGTGGATTAGGATATGGTCGCCATCGTCGCCGATGGCCAGCACCCAATGCGGCACCTTCTTGCCGAACATCAGGAAGCCGCTGACCAGCACCACCACCAGCTTGCCCCCGGCCAGGGCGTCACGGATGTCGCCGATGCCGAACGGACGGTAATTGACAGGAATACCGTAAAGCTCGGCACGGCGGCGGAAATCGACCTGGGCGAGCTCCATCACCCGGCGCTTTTCCTCGCTCCTCACCGACTGCAGGAACAGGGCGCCGTAGAAGGATACGAATACCTCGGCGCCGAGCCCGCTCTCGTAGCCGGCGACGGCTAAACCGAAGGGCTCGCAGCCGCCGGGACCCGACATCATGAAGACGGTGGTGGCCTCGCGCCACAGGCGGATCTCCGTGACCGGATCTGGCACGAAGCCATGGTCGAAATTGGCCATCGCCATCATCAGGCAGCAAGGGCCGCAGGTGAACTCGCAGGTCTGCTGGTAGAACGGCACCTCGGTCGCGGTCGGCGTGTCGCCGCGCAGCGTCTTTTCATAGCGCAGCGCGGTCGCGCCATCCTCGTAATAGTCGGGTTCGCGGCCCAATTTCCGATAGCCGGCCTCCTCGTAGATACGGATGGCGCGCTGATTGTCCTCGCGCACTTCGAGGCGCAGCAGCAGCCGGTCATGCCCGAAGGCCGCTTCCTCGGCGGCCGCCAGCAGAAGCCGGCCGATGCCGAGGCGGCCGAAGAAGGGGCTGACGGCGATGGAATAGAGTCGCGCGACGCCGCTGCCCTTGCGAAACAGCACCACCGCATAGCCGGCGACGCGGCCCTCGTTCTCGGCCACCAGCATCTCGGCGGTGTCGCGTTCAATGAACTGGCGGAAGGAGCGGCGCGAGAGCCTGTCGCCCGGAAAAACAGCCTTCTCGATGGCGGCGAGGTCATCGACGTCTGACGCGCGGGCCTTGCGGATCTCGGCAGGCATGCGGGCTAAGGAGAACCTCGATTGTTTAAGAAACGGCCCCGGTGGATGCGTCGCGAATACTGGCCGAAGCGCCAGTATTCATCAAGCGCTATCGCTCCTTGATTAGGGCTGAATTGTGACAGTTTCCGCGGCGGCGGCAAAGGGCCAAGCGTTTGAACAGAATTGCCGTTCAAAGGAACTGCCGGCCGACGAAAAACGCAGCCGATTCAGCTCGATATGCCGGCCAGCAGCTGGCCGTAGGCGCTCTTCGCGACGTCCGACAGGCGCTCCGGCGGCAAGGAGCCGACGACAGCGCAGGCATAGCCCTTGTCCAGCCAGTAGACAGCCTCCGGCCCGCCGGTCTCAGCCGTGTAGGTGCCCTTGGATGTCTCCGACGATTCGGCGGTGACGTAGAGCGAGATGCGCTCGCCCTTGGCGTCCTCATAAAGCAGCATCGCCGCCTTGCCCTGGCCACCGGCAGGCAGCAGCCGGCCACCGACGAGATCGAAGCCTTCCGCCGCAAGATCGGGCGCGACCAGCTTCAGCCCGACACGGTTCGACAGCCAGGTCTGGAGATGATCCCTGTCGCTCGCCGGGACTTCGACGGCGTGGCGCTTCTCGGCGGCATAGGTGACGTGGGCGGCGATCGCCTGCTCGGCGAGCTGGTCGTCGCCGTCGCCGCCACGGGCGACGCTATCGCTGCCGGCGACATAGCCGCCGAGCCCGCCGACCGCGAGCATCACGGCAGCGGCAGCCGACAGCCACCAGCGTGAGCGCCAGACCGATGCTTTTGCAGGCGCCTCGCCAAGCACGACCTGCCGCAGCCTCGCCGGCACCGGCTCGTCCATCACGCCTGCCAATGCGGCGCGCATGGTGGCGCGGTCGGCAATGTAACGCGCGGACTTCGCCTTCATCTCGGGATTGGCCTCAAGCCAGGCGTCGTAAGCCATGCGCTCTTCGCCCGGCAGTTCGCCGTCGAGGGCCATATGGATATCGCGTTCGGAAAAATCGCTACGGGTCATTTCTCGACGATCCTTATCGAGCGGCGGCGCGATGTGTCGTCGAGCAATCCTCGCAATTCCTCGCGGCCGCGCGCGATGCGCGACATCAGCGTGCCGGCCGGCACGCCAAGGATGTTGGCGGCCTCGGCATAGGAAAAGCCCTCGATGGCGACCATCACCAATGCCGCGCGGCGATCGGGGCTGATCGCCTGCAAGGCATCCATGATCTCGCGCGAGGCGATGGTCTCGACCTGATCGGCGGGCGCGGCTTGGGCCTCACCGGTTTCGAGAGGCAGCATCGCCGTCTCGCCGCGCCGGTTGACCTTGCGCATCTGGTCGATGAACAAGTGATGCATGATCGTAAACAGCCACCTCCGGGGGCTCTCTCCAGTCTGCCAGTTGTCGAGCCGCACAAGCGCCCGCTCCAGGCAATCCTGGACCAGGTCGTCGGCGGAATCGCGCTCGCGCAGCAGCGAGCGCGCATAGCGCCGCAGCCGCGGTATTTCGCTCAGGATCGCTGCCTTCTTGTCGTCCATGGCCGCTAGTTTTCGAGGTCGCTTTCCATCTCGATAGAACGCGCCTTTGCGGCGCGGTGCAAGCAGTCAGCGCGAAGCGGCCCAACCGCTGCGTTACCCAAGCAGGAGAATAACGTTGGCAGATGCGGATTCATTCCCGCCAATTGGAGAGAAAGCCAATTATTTCAAATCCGTCAGCAGGAAATCATTGCCTTTGTAGAGCAGCGGAATATCGAGCACCTTGGCGCAGGCATAGGCAAAGCAATCGCCCAAATTCAGATCGGCTTGATGACCGACGGCCTTGCCATAGCGAGCGCTGGCCTCGATGGCGTGCGAACCGATCTCCTCGCCGATCGGCACATTTTCCCCACCAATTTCCAAAATCAGCTGATCCACCAGACCGCGAGCCTTTAGGAGGGCTTCGGCAGTGGGCCTTCGAGAGCCCGCGCCGGCCCGCGCCAGAGCCTGTGTCGCCTCAAAACGGACCATCGCGGAGACATAGAAGTCGACAGCTCCTGAGAGCTGTTTGGACAATTCTTCCCAGCCCGGTTCCTGGTTGAGAATGGCGACGATCACCGAAGCGTCGACAAACATCAATCTTCCCACATCTCATCGGTGAATTTCTTCATGTCGAAATTGGGATTGGGCAGACCGATCTTCTTTGCCTCCGCCTGAAGCTTAACAATTCGATCGCGCAGCGGCACCTTGGTGCGATGGCGTTCCAGTTCGTGCAAAAGCGCGGTCCGCACAGCCTCGGTCTTGCTGGACGCATTGGTCTCGCGCTGCAGTTTTGCGGCGAGCGCGTCGACCTCGTCATCGCGAATGTAGAGCGGCATGAATATCTCCTATTGGATATTCATATATTCCGTTTTGAATATCCAAACAAGTCAAAGCACTACGCTTGCCTCGCCGCCCTGGTCAACAGCCGCTGATAGAACAGCCCTATGCCGATCAGCACGGCACCGAGGCCGATGAAGGACAGCGCACGCAGCACGCCTTCCAGCTCCGACATGTCGAAGAGGAAGACTTTCAGCACCGCGACCGCGATCAGCACCGCGGAGGCGATGCGCAGCACTTGCGATTTCAGCCAGACGCCTGCGGTGAGCAGCGCCACGCCGATGACCAGCCAGAGCGCGGAATAGGTGTAGGTCTCGAGCTGGCCGAGCCCGCTCCACAAGGCGATGAACTCGCCCTTGAACAGACGGCGCACCGAGAGCGTGGCATAGGCGAAGGCAAGCAGCGCGGCGATCAGCGCCAGCATCGCCGCGTACCATCGCGGGCGCTTATCGCGGACATAGAGCGCCAGCGCGCCGGCGGCGATGGCCGGCAGCAGGTAGGCGAGGAACAACATGTTGAAGACCGGGATCGTGCCGGTTGACTCGTCCGTCAGCAGCGGGTTCAGCACGACGAAATGCTGGACCGCGATCAAGCCTGCCGAGACCACGCCGGCACCCATCGAGCCATAGCGCAGAACCGAGCTCGGCGAGCGCATGTCGATGGCGACCAGTATGGCGCCGGCGCCGAGCGCGACCAGCGTGTAGATCGCCTGTTCGGCGAGCGTCACGGTGCCGGTGTCGATGACACCACCATGCATGGCGTGGCGCACCAGCATGGCAATGGTGAGCAGCGCAAACAGCGCGGAGGCCGCCTCCATAGCAAGGCGCGGCCGGCCGTTGGTGGTGTGTGCGAGCTGCCAGGCGGCGAAGCCGAAGGCGAGCGCCGGCACGCCATAGCCCGGCAGCAGCCGGTTGAAGACCGGCGTCCTGGCGAGAGACGCCGCGCCGACGATGGTCGGATCAAAGGCGATGCGGCCGAGCACGGCGACCGCCGCGCCAACCGCGATCCAGCCCAGCACGGGGTAAGAGCGCCAGCGCGTGGCCAGCGCCGGGACGATCGCGGCGGCTCCAAGCAGCACAGTCGTCCAGCCCGAGCCGAAGGCCATGTGCAGCATCAACAGGCCGGCCATGCCGGCGCCGCCGAGCGCGAACGAAACGGCCGGGCCGCCGCTGAGCGGCGGCGCTTCGGCGCGCGCGATCCATTCGCCGCCGGCGGCAAAGGCGAGCGCCAGTAACAGTGCCGGCAGCGCGTAGCCGAAGTCGCGGTCGATATCGCCGAAGGTCAGCCACAGCGCGGTGAGCACCACCAAGGGAACGATGACACCCCAGGCCGCCCAGCAGGCCCCGCGCGCCGGGGCGGTGGCGGCAAAGCGGCGCGCGGCCCAGAAGCCGGCGGCGAGGAAGACCAGGCCAAGCGCGATGCCGATGCGGAAAGTCAGGACATCGGACGACGCCAAAGGCTGGGCGTCCAGCCCGACATCGAGCGCATTCGCGCCGATCGTGGCGGGCGGGATGATGCCGAGATAGATCAGCACGGTCGCAATACCGGCGGCAAAGACCAGCGGCAGCGCGCGCGGCCGATAGAGCGCCGCCGCGACCAGCGTGACCAAAAGGACCGCGCCGTGCAATGCATCGCCGGCGCTGGCAAAAGCCGGATCGACGGACAGGGCCAGCGCGCTCAGAGCGATGAAGAAGCCTGGCACGATCGAGGGCCAGTCGAAGCCACGTTCGGCGGTGTCGCGGCCAGTAACCAAGAAAGGGCCGAGCCAGACGAAGGCAAGCACGGCGAGCGTTGCCAGGCTGATGAACAGGACGGCGGCGAGGTTCACATCCGGCGCGTCGACCATGCAAAGAATGGTCCAGATGCCGGCGCCGGCGAAAGCGGCGGCCGCTAGCGCCTTCCAGTCGCGGATGCGGGCGATTGCGGCGGCCGCGGCAAGCACGATCGCCAAATAGACGAACAGCGCCCAGGGATTGGGTGCTTCCGAGGCGACCAGCGCCGGCGTGACCATGGCGCCGACGAGGCCGATGCCGGCCAGCGCCAGGCCATGCAGGAGCGAAGCGCCAATGGTCGCGACGCCGATGACGCCAAGCAGCGCGAAGGCGCTCGCCGGACCGATGAAGCCATAGATGCCGTGCGCCGCGTAGACCGTGCCGAACAGGATGAAGGCGCCAGCCGCCGTCAGGATCGATGGAATATAGGCTCCCGTTGCGCCCCGCACCGGCACCTTGAAGCCGGTACGGCGGATGAATTCGGCGCCGGCAATCAGCGCCAGGCCGAGGATGCCGGCCATCGTCAGGCGCACGCCAGGGCCGAAAATGCCGGCCTCGATGGTGTAGCGGATCAGGAACAGCCCGCCCAGCGCCAGCGCGATGCCGCCGACCCAGACCGCCCAGCGCGTGCCCAGCGCCGTCTCGACATCGGTCTGGCGCGCCGCCTTCGCGGGCGCGGGCGATCCTGACGCGGGCGTTTCGGCCGCGGTGGCGGGTTGCGCTGGTTCGGCCGTCCCGGCGGGTTGCACGGGAACCGTCCTGCTCTTCGTCCAGGGTCCGGCCACGGCCTCGCCTTCGGCGGTCTCTGGCGTCGTGACGACCTCCTCGGCCACAGTCGGGCCATCAGCCAACGGCGCGGCAGGCGCTGCCTTGGCCTCCTCGGGAAGACCTCCCTGCGCGGCGTCCACCGCCTTGAGCGAAGCTCCAGACTGCACTTGGCCGCGCAGTATACCGAGTTCGCGCTCGACCAGCGCGATGCGGTTCTGCTGTCGTGACACGATGACGAAAAGAGCTATGACGGCGGCAATGGCGATCAGGCTGAAAAACATGGCGGTTTCCCTCAAAACCAGGCCAGTCGTGGCCGATAAATGCGGCAGTGAGACGGCTGGTGCAAATCAGCGTCTTGCCAGCGAACAAGGTCGAGCATGTTTCGTCGCCGATTGCCAGCAACTTGCCGGTTTGTCGGTATCAAGCCGCCGAGGCCGCTGGCGGGGGTCTGTGAACGCGGCCGTGAAATACTCGTGCTATTCTCGGGCGATCGAAGAAATGCCGTGAGGTGACCGATGCCGCAACGAAGCGCCGGCCTGCTGATCCATAGGCGCGCCTCAGGTGGGTTCGAATTTCTGCTCATTCATCCGGGCGGACCGTTCTGGGCCAGAAAGGATGAAGGCGCGTGGTCAATCCCGAAGGGGCTGATCGGCGACGACGAGGACGAGCTCGAGGCCGCCAAGCGGGAAGCCGAAGAGGAGCTTGGGGTCGCCATCGACGGCGATTTCCAGCCGCTCGGCAGCTATAAACAGCCGGGTGGCAAGATCGTCATCGCGTGGAGCGTCGAGGCGGACATCGATGCCAATGTCGTCAGGAGCAACATGTTCACCATGGAATGGCCGCCGAAATCGGGGATCATGAAAGCGTTTTCCGAAGTCGACAAGGCCGGCTGGTTTTCGCTGCCCGAAGCCGGCATCAAGATCCTCAAGGGCCAGCGCCCCATGCTCGATGATTTCCTGGAGCGGCGGGGCGCGGATTGAGCGGTTGCCTCCGCTATCCGGCCTCGCCGGCGATCGCCTTCTCCGCCGCATGGTGCCGGCGCAGCGCGGCGAGGAAGCCGGCGCGGGCGTCGGGCGGCTCGAGGCCGCGCGGCTCGTAGACATGGCGGGTGAAGAAGAAGCCGCTCAGCCGGAAGGCGTCTTCCAGTGCTGCCGCATCGGCGCGCAGGCCGGAGCCGCGCTGCAGGAAGGCGGGCAGCGCCAGCATCTTGTCATGCCAAGGCGCGCCGGCGCTGCGCGAGACGGCGCGTCCGGATTTCGGCGAGACATAGGCCAGATCCTGCCTTGAGCCGGTCGCCGCGCATTGGCTGAGGTCGAGGCCGAAGCCCAGTTCATCGAGGATGAGCAGCTCGAAGCGCGCCACTAGCTCGCCAGCCGCATCGGCATCGCCGAGATGCGAGATCATCACGGCAAGGGCCTCGTAAAGCCCGCCATGGGCATCGCGCTCCGGCAGGAGCCTGAGATGCGCGGCCATGGTCTGCAGGCCGTAGACGGCAACCGCGCTGTCCATCAGCCGCGCCGCGTTCATCTCGATCGCCTCTGCCTGGAAGATGCCCAGATGCTCGTCGAGCCGCGCCCGCCACAAAAGGTCGACGCGGTTGCCGGGCTGCAGCACCGGCTGCTGCTTGCGCGAGCGCCCTCCCCGTACAAGGCCGAGATGCCGGCCATGCGCGCGGGTCATCACCTCGAGGATGGCGCTGGTTTCGCCATGCTTGCGAGTGCCGAGAACGATTCCCTCGTCGCGCCATTCCATGACTAGAGCTTTTCACCCGTTGGGTGGTGAAATCAAGGTTCTGGCACATCGGGCTCGATCTTTGCTGACATTCGCCGGGTGCCGTGTCGCACCCAACTTCGGTGATCCGCAAGCACCTCGTCGATCACGCGGCGCTGCCTTTCGGCCTCGGCCTGGTTGGCGTCGTGGCCGGCGACGGTGATCAGCGCCTTCCACAGCGCCCAGCCGCGGCCGCGCGCCCAAGTGGCGTGATCGACGGCAATGTGGGTGCGAAAAGCCTCGCGGCTTTCGCCTTCGAAGAACGTCCAGGTTATAGCAAGATCGCAGGATGGATCGCCGATGCCGGAGGTGCCGAAATCGATGACGGCGCTCAAGCTGCCGTCCTCGACCAGCAGATTGCCCGAGGCGACATCGCCATGGAACCAGACCGGGGAGCCAAACCAGGTGTTGGCAAGCGCTGCTTCCCAGACGGTGGTCGCGGCTTGGGTGTCGATCCGGCCATCAAGCGCGGCGATGGCCTGCCTTGCCTCGTTGTCATAGACCGTCAGCGGCCCGCCACGGTGGAAATTATGCTGGCCGGGTGCAGGCCCATCCGTCACATCGATGCCTCGCAGCGCGACGAGGAAATCGGCGAGCGAGACTGCGAAGGCGTTGAGATCGTCGACGCACTCCTGGCCGTCTCGCCGTCAATCCAGCGATAAACCGACCAATGCCAGGGATAGCCCTCGGCCGGCTCGCCCATGGCCAGCGGCGTTGGAATGGGCAGAGGCAAGAGGGGTGCCAATTTCGGCAGCCAGCGATGCTCCTTCTCGACCTGCAGCGAATAGGCGGCAGCGCTCGGCAGCCTGACCGTCATTTTGTCGCCAAGATGGAAGGTGCGGTTGTCCCAGCCGCCGAAAGCGACCGGGCTGACCGGCAGATGCCGCCATTCAGGGAACTGAGCATCGACCAGCCGGCGCACGGCATCGATGGTTATCTTTGGATTGGGCATGTCGCTGGCCCGTTCCCGGTCCTTCTACGCGACAGGCATCAATGGGGAAACTCCAGCCCCATCTCGCGGTAGCGCTCTGGATCGTCGCCCCAGTTCTCGCGCACCTTCACGAACAGGAAGAGGTGCACCTTCTGCTCCAGAATGGCAGCAATCTCCATCCGCGCGGCCTGCCCGATGGCGCGGATCGTCTCGCCCTTATGGCCGAGCACGATCTTCTTCTGGCTGTCGCGCTCGACATAGATGACCTGCTCTATGCGCACAGAGCCGTCCTTCTTCTCTTCCCATTTCTCGGTTTCGATGTGCGAGGAATAGGGAAGTTCCTGATGCAGCCTCAGATAAAGTTTTTCGCGCGTGATCTCGGCCGCAAGCTGGCGCATCGGCAGGTCGGAGATCTGGTCCTCCGGATAGTACCAGGGGCCTGCGGGCAACGTCTCGGCGAGATAGTCGAGCAGGTCCTTGCAGCCGGAGCCGGTGAGCGCGGAGACCATGAAAGTGCGCTTGAACGGTACGCGTTCATTCGCGGTGGCGGCCAAGGTGAGAAGCGTCTCCGGCTTGACGCGATCGACCTTGTTGAGGACGAGCAGCATCGGCTGCCGGACATCCTTGAGTCGGTCGAGGATGGCATCGGCATCGCCCTTGATGCCGCGCTCGGCGTCGATCAGAAGCACCACGACATCGGCATCCTTGGCGCCGCCCCAGGCGGTCGTCACCATCGCGGTGTCCAGCCGCCGCTTCGGCTTGAAGATGCCCGGCGTGTCGACGAAGACGATCTGCGCGTTGTCATGCGTGGAGATGCCGCGCACGATGGCGCGGGTGGTCTGCACCTTATGGGTGACGATCGACACCTTGGCGCCGACCAGCTGGTTGACCAGCGTCGACTTGCCGGCATTGGGTGCGCCGATCAGCGCAACGAAACCGGAGCGCGTCGCGGGGGCTTCAGGGGTTTCCGTATCGCTCATGCCGCGCTCCATACGCCTTCACGCAGCAAAAGAGTAGCCGCGGCGGCCTGCTCGGCCTCGCGCTTGGATCGGCCGCTGCCGATCGCCGGCGCAAAGGAGCCGACCTCGACGCTGACGGTGAACAGCGGGTCGTGATCCGGACCCTCGCGACTGTCGACGCGGTAGGACGGCACGGCGCCGGCCGCTGCTTGGTGCGCCCATTCCTGCAATTCCGTCTTGGCGTCGCGCCGTGCGGCGCCGATCGCCTGCGAGCGCGGCTGCCAGTAGCGGTGAATGAACGCGCGGGCAGCCTCAAGGCCACCATCGAGGTAAAGCACGGCAATCAGCGATTCCAGCGCATCGGCGCGCAGATTGGTGCGCTTGCGCCCGTCGAGATTGCGCACGTCGGAGCCGGCGCGGATCAGTTCCGGCAGGCCGATCTCCTCGGCGATTTCGGACAGCGCCTCGGCATTGACCAGCGCGTTGAGCCGCAGCGACAGTTCGCCCTCGGCGGCATCGGGAAAGGTCGCGAGCAGCATGTCGGCGACGACGAGGCCGAGAACCCGGTCGCCCAGGAACTCGAAGCGCTCGTAGTCGACGCCGGCATGGGTCGAACGGGCGCTAGCATGGGTCAGCGCCCGCTGCAGACGTTGGCGGTCGGCGAAGGCATGGCCGGTACGCTCGACAAGCGCTTCGGCCAGGGCATCGGCGGTCAAACGCTTGCCGGCCGCCATCGCTCTAGTGGACAAAATGGAACAGTCGCCCGGCGCGCATCAGCGACGGCCACTTCCATATCTCGAGCGGGCTCGCCTTTCCGGCGATCGAGAAGAAGATGAGGTTGGCGCGACCGACAAGGTTCTCGGCCGGCACAAAGCCGACGGCGAAGCGGCTGTCGGAGGAATTGTCGCGATTGTCGCCCATCATGAAATAATGCCCGGCCGGCACGACGAATTCGCGCGTGTTGTCGCCGATCGAATCGGAGTTGATGTCGAGCGTGTCGTAGCTGACGCCGTTCGGCAGCGTTTCACGATAGACATCGATCGGCCGGTTTTCCTCGGTGACGTCGGGATTGTCGATCTGGCCGGTCTTCACGCGCGGCACGCCGACGTCATTGATGAAAAGCTGGCCGTCCTTCACCTGGATTTTGTCGCCGGGCAGGCCGACGACACGCTTGATGTAGTCGACCGACGGATCCGGCGGGAACTTGAACACCACCACGTCGCCGCGCTTGGGCTCCGAGCCCCAGATGCGGCCCGAGAAGAGATCGGGACCGAACGGCAGCGAGTAACGCGAATAGCCATAGGCCCATTTGGTGACGAAGAGATAGTCGCCTTCGAGCAGCGTCGGCCGCATCGAGCCGGACGGAATGGAGAAGGGCTGGAAGAGCAGCGTGCGGATGACGAGCGCGAGCAGCAGAGCCTGGATGATGACGGAGAAGGTTTCACCAAGCCCGCCGGATTTCTTCTGCGATTTTTCAGCCACGCTCATGTCGTCCTCGATTGTGCGATGTTGGTATAGAGTCTCGGCGCGCGCTGGGCAACGTCATGCCGCTCGTGGTCAGATGGAATCAATGTGGCGCTTGTTCGGCGGGCACTGCCTCGATGATCACAAAGGCTTGAGCAAGCGGGAAATCGTCGGTGATGGTGAGATGGATGAGGGCGCGGTGGCCTTTCGGCAGGATTTTCTCCAGCCTGGCCGCGGCGCCGCCGGTCAGCGCCATAGTCGGCGCGCCGCTCGGCAGGTTGACAACGCCCATGTCGCGCCAGAACACGCCCTCGGCCATGCCGGTGCCCAACGCCTTGGCGCAGGCCTCCTTGGCGGCGAAGCGCTTGGCATAGGAAGCCGCGCGTGCCGCGCGCTTTTCCGACTTGGCCTGCTCGACCTCGGTGTAGATGCGCTGGATAAAGCGCTGGCCGTGCCGCTCCAGCGATTTCTCGATGCGCCTGATGTCGATCAGGTCGCTGCCGATGCCGATGATCATTCTGCCGGAACTTCCCGTCCGCCCTGCCGCGCTTTCTTCTCGGCGCGTTCGGCCATGCGCTTCCTGCGCTGCTCGCGAAACACGGTCATGCCCCAGCGCGTGATGCCATAGAAGAGGAGGCCGAATATCAGGCCAAGCAGCACCGCGCCGATCAGCATCGGCTCCAGAACAGGCGCCCAGAGCTTGTCGAAGGAGAGCTTGTGCATCATTTCGCCCAGATGCTCAGGCGGCCCGTGCCTCGGCAGATGCTGACGCAGGATAAGTTTGCCGGTTTCCCAGGAGGCGCCCCACAGCAGCGGGGAGGTCAGTGGATTGCCGAAAAAAACTGCGCTGAGCGCCGCCGCGACCAGATTGCCGGCGATCACCCAGCAAAGCACCGCGGCAACCACGAAATGGACGCCAAGCGGGAAGAAGGAGGCAAAAACACCCGCGGCGACGCCGGCGGCGACTGAATGGGGCGTCGCCTTCAGCCGCAGGATGCGTTTGGAGAAATACTGCACGGAGCGCGAGAACGAGCGGCGCGGCCATAGATAAGTACGCACCCGCTCCAGGAGGCCATCAGGCTCTCGGCGTCGAAAAAGCACTCTGTTCCAGTTCCCGGTCCAACATGCGCTGCCCCTGCCACCACCGGGTCGCGCCAAACATATCTTGCGCTTCGATGGCGCAGAAAGGCAACAAGCTTTGATATAGCGACGACTGGGCCGCGCAACAATGAACGCCGCCGCGATGGTCTGCCGCCGCAGGCTGAAATAAGAGCGTCATTCTGGCGAAACTGAGGAAGACAACCGGGAGGCGGAGCCAAATGATCATCATTCGACCGGCGATGGCCGCCGACGCGGAGGCATTGCGGGCTATCGAACAGTCCGCCGGGCTGGCGTTCCGCGCCATCGCGGAACTGGCGTGGCTCGCCGACGGCGACAATGTCAGCATCGAGCGACACCGCGCGCTCTCGCCGCGGGCGCATGCTGGGTTGCCGCAGACGAGAAGGACCGGCCGGTCGGCTTCCTGAGCGCCGGGATCGAGGGCGATGCGCTGCACATCTGGGAGTTGGACGTGCGCCTCGACCGGCAGGGCCAAGGCATCGGCCGCTCCCTGCTCGAACGGGCGGTCGCGGACGCCAGGCGGCGCGGCCTGGCCGCGGTGACGCTCACCACGTTTCGCGCCGTCACCTGGAATGCGCCCTTCTACCGCAAGTTCGGATTTCGCATTCTGGAAGATGCCGAGATCGACGGACGGCTGGCCAGCCTGCTCGGCGATGAGGCCGAGCACGGCATAGCTTTGGATCAGCGCTGCGCCATGCGGCTCGATCTCAGGTGAACGGATACTCGCTGACCTCGACCAGATTGCCGTCCGGATCGCGGAAATAGACTGACATCATCGTGCCGCGCGCGCCGGTGCGCTCGACGGGGCCGACCTCGACCGTCACGCCATTGGCTTCGAGGCTTGCCTGGACTTCGGCAAGCGGCACTGCAGCCACGAGGCAGAAATCGCCGGAGCCCGGCGTTGGCGCCTTCGCCTTCGGCTCGAAGGTGCGGCCGATTTCGTGCAAGTTGATCTTCTGCGAGCCGAACAGAAGCGCGGTCGGCCGGTTCGGTTCATCGAGCCGCCGCATGCCGAGCACGCGCTGATAGAAGGCGCAGGTCGCTTCGAGCGAGCGGACCGTCAGCAGGAAATGGTCGATACCGGCGATCATGAAAACCCCGGCACGGGCGGCTGGCGGAGAGATTGAAGCGGCACGGCCAAGTGCTTGTTTTCATACATTGCGGGGTCAGATGTTGCGGCTTCCGGGCTTAACGGCTGGAATGGCGGCAAGTTCCGGCGGCAGGCGGTCGGCGGGATAGGCCGGCACCTCATATTCGGCAAGCGCGATCAGCGGCACGCCGACATCGGTCTTGCCGGCCGAGCGGTCGATGATGCAGGCGGCCGCCACGACTTCGGCGCCGAGCCCGCGCAGGCAATCGATGGTCTCGCGAATCGACAGGCCCGTGGTGACGATGTCCTCGACGATGACGACGCGCGCGCCCTGGGCGATCTCGAAGCGGCGCAGCCTGAATTCGCCCCCTTCCCGCTCGACCCAGATCGCCGGGGCACCCAGATGACGCGAGGTTTCATAGGCCGGGATCAGGCCGCCGATGGCCGGGCCGACGACATAATCGATCCCGCCCGGCACCGCCTTGCGTATCTTCTCGGCCAGCGCCTTGCACAGGCGCTCGGTCTTGTCGGCATGCATGAACACGCGGGCCTTCTGCAAGAAGACCGGACTGCGCAGGCCGGACGTCAAGATGAAATGACCCTCGAGAACGGCGCCGGCCTCGCGGAAAATGCCCAGCACTTCGTCGGTGTTCATTTTCGTCCCCTTCAATCCGCATTTAGCCGTTGACGCGCCGCGCATCGCTGACGCTCGAATTGTCCTTCAGCTGCGACAGCAGCCGGTTGAGATGTTTCAGGTCCCAGACCTCGAGATCGATCAGCATCTCGGTGAAATCGGGTGCGGTGCGTATCATCGACAGCGTGTGGATGTTGGCGTCGTTGGACGCCACCACCTGGGCGATGTCGGCCAATGAACCCGGCGCGTTGATGGCGGTGACCGAGATACGCGCCGGGAAACGCTCCTTGGTGCGCTCGTCGATGTCCCAGCGCACATCGATCCAGCGCTCGGGCTGGTCGTCGAAGGCCTGGAGCGCCGGCGACTGGATCGGGTAGATGGTGATGCCGGTTCCCGGCTGGATGATGCCGACGATGCGGTCGCCGGGCACGGCGCCTTCCGGCGCGAAGCGCACCGGCAGATCGCCGCGCACGCCGCGGATCGGGACCGCGCCGTCGCGTTGCTGGTTCTTGCTGTCCTTGCGCGCGGAGCGGGTGCCGGGCATCTGGAACAGCATGCCGGCGGCGTTGCGGATCTTCGACCAGCCTTCTTCGCGCTGCTTGGGCGGCGCGACGGTGACGCGCTCGTCCTTATAGTCGGGGAAGACTGCTTTCATTACGTCGGTCGAGCTCAGTTCGCCGCGGCCGACGGAAGCCAGCACGTCCTCGATATCCTTGCGCGCCAGCCGGTGCAGCACCGGTTTCAGGCTCTCCTTGGTAAAAGTCTTGCCGGCGCGCTCGAAGGCGCGCTCCAGGATGCGGGCGCCGAGGCCGGAATATTGCTTGCGGATCGCGTTCTTGGTGGCGCGGCGGATGGCGGCGCGCGCCTTGCCGGTGACCACGACCGATTCCCAGGCGGCGGGGGGCACCTGCGCCTTGGAGCGGATGATCTCGACCTCGTCGCCATTCTTCAATTCCGTCATCAGCGGCATGATGCGGCCATTGACCTTGGCGCCGACGCAGGTGTCGCCGACATCGGTATGGACGGCATAGGCGAAGTCGATCGGGGTCGCGCCGCGCGGCAGCGCGATCAGCATGCCCTTGGGCGTGAAGCAGAACACCTGGTCCTGGAACAGCTCCAGCTTGGTGTTCTCGAGGAAATCCTCCGGATTGTCGCCTTCGGCCAGTTGCTCGATGGTGCGCCGCAGCCAGGCATAGGCGTTGGTCTCCCTGGAGATCGCATGACCCGTGCCGTTCATCTTGCCGCCGGTATCCTTGTAGATCGAATGCGCGGCGACGCCATATTCGGCTATCTTGTTCATCTCCTTGGTGCGGATCTGCAATTCGACGCGCTGGCGCGACGGGCCGACGATGGTGGTGTGAATCGAGCGATAGTCGTTCTGCTTCGGCGTCGAGATGTAGTCCTTGAAGCGGCCAGGCACCATCGACCAGGTGGTGTGGATGGCGCCAAGCGCGCGGTAGCAGTCGTCGACCTTATCGACCACGACACGGAAGCCGAAAATGTCGGAGAGCTGCTCGAAGGAAAGCGCCTTGGCCTCCATCTTGCGGAACACCGACCACGGCTTCTTCTGCCGGCTCTTCACGCTCGCCTTGATGGCGTGTTTCTCGAACAGGCCCGACAGCGCCGTCTCGATCTCCTGCAGGACGCCCTTGTTGCGCTCGAAAATCTCGGCAAGCCTTGCGGTGACGGCGCGGTAGGCCTCCGGATTAATGTAGCGGAAGGCGATTTCCTCCAGCTCCTCGCGCATGCCTTGCATGCCCATGCGCCCAGCCAGCGGCGCATAGATTTCCATCGTCTCCTCGGCGATGCGCAGGCGCTTGGACTCGGGCATATGGTCGAGCGTGCGCATGTTGTGCAGGCGGTCGGCGAGCTTGACCAGAAGAACGCGAATGTCCTCGGAGATCGCGAGCAGAAGCTTGCGCAGGTTCTCCGCCTGCTCGGCCTTCTTGGAGACCAGATCGAGCTTCTTCAGCTTGGTGAGACCCTCGACCAGCTTGCCCATTTCGGGGCCAAAGAGCTCGTCGATCTCGGCGCGGGTCGCGGTCGTATCCTCGATCGTGTCGTGCAGCAGGGCAACGGCGATGGTTGCCTCGTCCATGTGCATGTCGGTGAGGATGGCGGCGACTTCGAGCGGATGCGAGAAATAAGGATCGCCCGAGGCGCGTTTCTGGTGGCCATGCTTCTGCATGGCATAGACGTAAGCCTTATTGAGCAGCGCCTCGTTGACGTCAGGCTTGTAGCGCTGGACGCGCTCGACAAGCTCATACTGACGCATCATGGCGGGATCTCGCGGTGCTGAAATGATTGATGCGTCGCACTGGCGTGCGACGCATCCCATAGATAGCCACGAAACTTACGAGACGGAAGTGCCGGATGCTTGATCCAGGCGAACTCGGAAGCTTTTCAGAATCCGCTCAACAACCAGCTGAGCAGAATTGTCATAAGCCCTTAGTAGTCGTCGCTCTTTTCCGGCGGCACCAGACCTTCGATGCCGGCGAGCAGGTCTTCCTCGCTCATGCGGTCGAAGGCGATGTTTTCCTCAGCCTCGTCGGTGTCGGCTGCGACAGCGGTCGCGCCGGTCTGGTCGGTGATCGCCTCACCCTCGGCCTCCGGCTCGTCGACCTCGACATGCTTCTGCAGCGAGTGGATCAGGTCTTCCTTGAGGTCGTCGGGCGACAGCGTCTCCTCGGCGATCTCGCGCAGCGCAATGACCGGGTTCTTGTCGTTGTCGCGCGGAACGGTGATCTGCGCGCCCTGGCTGATCTGGCGGGCGCGATGGCCGGCGAGCAGCACGAGTTCAAAACGGTTGTCGACCTTGTCGATGCAATCTTCAACGGTTACGCGGGCCATGGACTGCCCCTTTCATGCGATGGATTTGGTGGAAAGCTGGCGCGCTCCATAACGCGGGCGCGGGCGAAATACAAGCTTTATGGCGCCGGCGCCAACTTTGCGGTCCCTTGCCGGCTCATCATCGGAGCGCGCCATGATGGCGCCTACATAGTCGCGATCACAATTGCTTGCAATGCGGGCCGTGCCCTTGGATATCCACAAATTGCGCGTTATCTCGGATGTGACGGCACCGAGGTCCATTTGCCGGACCTATTCGTCAAACGCTTTTAGACGACAGAAATTTTCGAAAGGGATGTTTTTCAATGTTCGATCCCCGTGAAAAGATCGCTCTTTTCATCGACGGTGCCAATCTCTACGCCACGTCCCGCGCGCTGGGCTTCGACATCGATTACCGCAAGCTCCTGTCGAGCTTCCAGAAGCGCGGCTACCTGCTGCGCGCTTACTACTACACCGCGCTGGTCGAGGATCAGGAATATTCCTCTATCCGGCCGCTGATCGACTGGCTCGACTATAACGGCTTCAAGGTGGTGACGAAGCCCGCCAAGGAATTCACCGACTCGACCGGCCGCCGCAAGATCAAGGGCAATATGGACATCGAGCTGACCGTCGATGCGCTGGAGCTTGCCGATGTCGTCGACCATTATGTCATCTTCTCCGGCGACGGCGACTTCCGCACGCTGGTCGAGGCGCTGCAGCGGCGCGGCCGCAAGGTATCGATCATCTCGACCATGGCCTCGCAGCCGCCGATGATCTCCGACGACCTGCGCCGCCAGGCCGACCATTTCATCGACCTGATGACGCTGAAGAGCGAAGTCGGCCGCGATCCGTCCGAGCGGCCGGTGCGCCGGCCGGAACCCGCCGAAGTCGACGAGGACGATTATTGACGGACTGCGGCCTTGAGCGCCGCGCCCTCCCCCGAACCCGACCGTGACTGCCCGCTTTGCCCGCGGCTGCATGATTTCATCGCCGCCTGGCGCGAGCGTGAGCCGGGCTGGTTCAACGCGCCGGTGCCGACCTTCCTGCCGCCGGAAGGCGAGAATTCGGTCAAACTCCTGATCGTAGGGCTGGCGCCCGGCCTGCGCGGCGCCAACCGCACGGGACGCCCCTTCACCGGCGACTATGCCGGCGACCTGCTCTACGGCACGATGATCACGCACGGCCTGGCGCGCGGCGAGTTCAAGGCAAGGCCGGATGACGGGCTCGAGCTTGTCGGCACGGCCATCACCAATGCGGTGCGCTGCGTGCCGCCGGAGAACAAGCCGGTGGGCGCCGAGATCGCCACCTGCCGGACTTTTTTGAAATCCACGATCGCGCGCTTCCCCAACCTTCGCGCCATCCTGACGCTGGGTTCGATCGCGCATCAGTCGACGGCGCGGGCGTTGGGTGAGCGCGTCGCAGCCTTTCCGTTCCAACATGGCGGGCGGCAGGAAGCCGGCAGCGGCATCGCGCTGTTTTCCAGCTATCACTGCTCGCGCTACAACACCAATACGGGTGTGCTGACGGAGGAGATGTTCGTCAGCGTGTTCAAGGAGATCGCGGCGTTCCTGAAGACCTAGATTCAGAGTGCCCCGGTGGGCCCGGCGATTATACCGGCAGCAGTGCATGCGGCTTCACGTCGCCGATCGAGGCATAGGTGTGCGTCTCCTTCACTCCCGGCAGCACGAGAATGACCCGCGTCAGAAAATCCTGATAGGCGGCCATTTCCGAAATTCGCGCCTTGACCAGATAGTCGAAGCCACCGACGACCATGTGGCACTCGAGAACCTCGGGCGCCTTGGTCACCGCTTCGGCGAAGCGTTCGAAAATATGAGGCGCGGTGTGATCGAGGCGAACCTCGATGAAGACGAGCGTGCCGCGCCCGATCTTGGCGGGATCCAGCACGGCCCTGACTGCGGTGATATAGCCTTCCCGAAACAGCCGCTTCACCCGCATGCTGGTGCCGGTCGGCGACAGGCCGACACG
Source organism: Mesorhizobium sp. CA4 (assembly GCF_020165075.1). Lineage (NCBI taxonomy): Bacteria > Pseudomonadati > Pseudomonadota > Alphaproteobacteria > Hyphomicrobiales > Phyllobacteriaceae > Mesorhizobium > Mesorhizobium sp. CA4. The sequence continues at coordinate 89,591 of NZ_JAIUHK010000017.1, read as the reverse complement.
CGCCGCCAGATCAAGCGTTGTGCGGCGCCCATCCTCCTGCAAAAGCCGAAGAAGACTGCGGTCGACCTCGTCGAGATCGCTTGCTTCTGGATTCACGTTAGAATGGCCTTTTTGATGTGAATTCCGCTACCATTTTCCAAAAAGAGGGTATTTCAACGCAGAAGCCCAGACAATAGCCTGCGCTTTCGCCGCAGCGGTGGAGACCGTCTCCACCGCTGGCGACATTAGGGGGCGGCAGGTCGTGGCAGACGCAGGAAAAGCGAGACTGGCGATTATCGCCGGCCTCATCATGATCGGCATCTACGCCATCCAATTCGTCGCCGCCCGCTTCAGCCTCCGGGAGCACCTGACGGCGACGGATCTGGCCGCCTTGCGCATTGGCGGCGCGGGCGTGATCTTTCTGCCGATCGTCTGGCGCAGCGGCTTTGCGAGCATGAGGGCGCTTGGTTGGCGACGAGCTCTGGCATTGGCGGCGCTGGCCGGGTTGCCTTATCCGCTGATCATCAATTGGGGCCTGACCTATGCCCCTGCCGCCCATGCGGCGGCGCTTTGTCCAGCGTCGATCGTCTTCTTTTCGTTCCTGCTGTCACGCATCGTCTTCAACGAGAGCGCTCCGCAGCAACGGACCATCGGTGTCGTCGCGATCATCGCCGGCCTGGTGCTGTTCATTGCGCCGGGGCGTGGCGGCACCGGCGGCGTCCTCTTCGGCGATATGCTTTTCATCGGATCGGGGCTGATGTTCTCGACCTATGCCGTTCTTGTCCGGCGGTGGCGTGCCGATCCGGTCACGGCGACGGCTGCGGTGGTGCTTCTGTCGTGCTTGCCGTTGCCGGTTCTCTATTTCGTCGCACCAAGCCATATCCATGCCGCAGCCGCCACGGAGATCATCAGTCAGATCGTGATCCAGGGGATTCTGGCCGGCGCGGCAGCCATGTTCCTCTATACCTATGTCGTCGGGCAGTTGGGGCCGCAGATGGCGTCGCTGTTCCTGCCGGGCGTTCCGATTGCCACGGTATTTATCGGCATGGCCATACTCGGCGAAACGCCACTGGCGATCCAGTTCGCGGCCATCGCGATCATGGCGGTCGGGATGGGCCTGTCAGCGGTCGGAGGACGTATTGCAGGCAAACGTTCGAGCGCGCCTGCGCCCAGCGGATCCTGAGCCCGTCAGCGATGCGGCAGCCATTCGGCGGCCGGGCAATTCAAGGCGTCGGTGCAAACAACTCAGCCAGCATCTCGCGACCGCCCTTCAGGACGTTGAGATCGACATCGCCTTTGATGCCGTCGACGCGGCCCATATTGTGATACTGCCAGTAGATCCAGTCGTTCTCGCGCGGCTTTATCGCCAGCGAACGCAGCCAGCGCTGACGGGTCATGATGCTGCCGGAATAGGCGTCGGCCGCTTCATCGGTCAGATAGAAGATCGCCTGCTTGCCGAACGCCGCCTCGACCGGGCCGAGGAAAGCGGCAAGCTCGGCGTTCAACTGCTCGGGCGACGGCCGTTGCGGGCAGTTGCCGCCGAACTCGATGTCGACCACCGGCGGCAAAAGCGGCGCGTCGCGCGGCACCACCGCAATGAAGTTCCGCGCCTGATCGGCGCCTGGGCGGCAGAAGGTGAAGAAGTGATAGGCGCCGACCGCCAGGCCGGCCGCGCGCGCCTCTCGCAGATTGGCCGCAAACAGGGTGTCGACATGGGTGCCGCCTTCGGTCGCCTTGATGATGGCGAAGGCGACATCGTCGGCCGCGACGCGGGGCCAGTCGATCTTTCCCTGATGATGGGAAACGTCGATGCCCCGGATCGGGAACTCGGTGCGGTCCGGCGAAAAGCCACGGAACCAGAAGAACGCACCCGCCGCTACGGCACAGGCAACGACCAAGCCCCCAAGGCCCCACAACACAATCCGCTTGCCCAAGACATCCCCCGTCGGAAGGCGCGTACGCGCCGGACCAGAGAACCGGCCGGCGGCTTTTTTCGGGCGACCGGGTGCGGCCGGCCCGGGAGCTTAGCCGCGCTCCTTCAGCAACCGGCCCTTCTCCCGCGACCAGTCGCGCTGCTTTTCGGTCTCGCGCTTGTCGTGCAGTTTCTTGCCGCGGGCAACCGCGAGCAGCAGCTTGGCGCGGCCGCGATCGTTGAAATAGATTTTCAGCGGCACCAGCGTCATGCCCTCGCGCTCGACGCTTTGCGAGAGTTTCGCCATCTCGCGCTTGGACACCAGCAATTTGCGGCGGCGGCGCGGTTCGTGGTTGAAGCGGTTGGCCTGCAGATATTCCGGAAGATAGGAATTGATCAGCCAGATTTCGCCGCCCTCGGCCGAAGCGTAGCTTTCCTGGATGTTGGCCTGGCCCTGGCGCAGCGACTTGACCTCGGTGCCGGTCAGCACCAAGCCCGTCTCGATCGTGTCGAGCACCTCATAGGAAAAGCGCGCCTTGCGGTTTTCGGCGACCGTCCTGTTGTTGGGGTCGGCTTTCTTGACTTGATTCATGACGTCCAGAGTCCGTTTCGAAACTCGCTCCTGCGAGTCAGGTGAAGGTGTCACCGAGAACCGGAGCGGAGCGTACATATAGTACGCGAGTACCGGAAGCGCAGGTGGCGCCTTCAGATGGCCGCAGGAGTAGAGTTTCCAGACGGTCTCGCTAATTAATCAAGCCGGCATGCTTAAGCGCCGCGTCGAGCTTCTCGGCGGTAGAAGCTTCGACCGTCACCAGTGGCGAGCGGACCACGTTCTCGACCTTGCCCAGCTTCGACAGCGCGTATTTGGCGCCGGATACGCCGGGTTCGATGAAGATCGCCTTGTGCAGCGGCAAGAGCCGGTCCTGCAGCTCGAGCGCCCTGGCGCTGTCGCCGGAGAGCGTCGCTTCCTGGAATTCGGCGCAGAGCCGCGGCGCGACGTTGGACGTCACCGAGATGCAGCCGACGCCGCCATGAGCGTTGAAACCGAGCGCGGAAGCATCCTCGCCGGAGAGCTGGATGAAATCCTTGCCGCAGGTCATGCGCTGCTCGGAGACACGCTCGACCTTGCCGGTGGCATCCTTGACGCCGGCAATGTTCTTGAAATCGTGGCGCAGCCTGCCCATCGTCTCCGGCGTCATGTCGATCACCGAGCGCGGCGGAATGTTGTAGATGATGATCGGCAGCTTGGTCGCGCGGGCAACGGCCGCGAAATGCTCATAAAGGCCGCGCTGCGTCGGCTTGTTGTAATAAGGCGTGACCACAAGGGCGGCATCGGCGCCGGCCTGTTCGGCATACTTCACCAGGCCGACAGCTTCTTCGGTGTTGTTGGAGCCCGCGCCGGCCACGACCGGAACCCTGCCCTTGGCCACCTCGATAGCGACCTTCACGACATGGCGGTGCTCCTCATGCGAGAGCGTCGGCGACTCGCCGGTGGTGCCGACGGGAACGAGGCCCTTGGTGCCCTCGGCGATCTGCCATTCGACGAAAGCGCGAAAGGCTTTCTCGTCGAAGCGCCCGCTCTTTTCGAACGGTGTCACGAGCGCGGTGAGCGAGCCTCTCAGCATATCGTCCAAACTCCTTGGAACTTTGTTCGTTTATGCATGTCGTTACCCAAAACCGGTTCCCGCTTTGGGCGACACGCGTCGGCATCTTATTTGCGCGCCTTCTAACCGAAAGCGAAGCCGCGCACCATAGTCTCGACATGGTTCAGCGGCAAGCATCGGCGTAGTGCCAGCAAGCGCCATTCGAACGGCCTCGATAACCTTTTGTTTACGAGCCCTTCACGACCTAGGTTTAGGCTTCGCGTCGGGTCTCAAGTGCCCGCGCCTGCTGACGATGTGCTAGGATCGTAAATGCCGATGAGGCGGCCACATCTTTTCGCGCTTTTGGGAGCGATCGTCGCGCTGATGCCAGGCATGGCAATCGGCGGCAGCGTCGACGCGCGCATGACAGCCTCGATCCCGGGTCCCGATGCACCGCAGGCGCTCGGCCCCACAGCGCCGTCTACCGACATAGCACACCTCAAGAGCGGCCTCGACGCGCTTGCCGCCAACAACATTGCCGGCGCGCGCAATGCCCGCGACACGCTGCCCGCCACTTCGCTCGACAGGCATATCCTCGCCTGGGCGATCGCGCTCTATGGAGGCGACCAGGTGCCGAGCGGCGAGATTGCCGATGCCGCCAAGATGCTTCCCGGGTGGCCGGGCACGATCGCGCTGCGCAAGAACAGCGAGCGTGCGCTCTATCGCGAAAACCCGCCGCCGCAAGTGGTGGTTCAGGCCTTCGGCCGCAGCCAGCCGCTGACGCCCGAGGGCGTCATCATCCTTGCCCGCTCGCAGGTGGCGCTTGGCAACCAGGCCGCCGCCCGCGCGGTGCTGGTGCCGTTCTGGCGCAGCGAAAAGCTGGAAGCCAAAGATGAGAATGCCATCATCAAGGAGTTCGGTACGCTGATTCCGGCGGCCGACCATCGCTACCGCATGGAGCGCATGTTCTACGCCGACCGGCCCTCCTCGGCGCTGCGGGTCGCCGGCCTCGCCGGCGCGCAGCCGCTGGCGGATGCGTGGGCGGCCGCCGACAAGGGCGACAAGAACGCCGCCAAGCTGTTGAAGGCGGTGCCCGCGGCGCAGCGCTCGGCAGGCTATTTCTTCGCCGAGGCCGAATATCTGCGCAAGCAGCAGAAATTCGCCGACGCCGCTGCTGTCGTGATGAAGGCGCCGACCGATCGCGAAGCGCTGGTCGACCCCGATGCATGGTGGGTCGAGCGCCGCGTGCTGTCGCGCGAGCTGGTCGACCAGGGCGACATGAAGACCGCCTACAAAATCGTCTCCATGCATGCGGCCGAAAGCCCGGCAAATGCCGCCGAGGCCGAATTCCACGCCGGCTGGTATGCGCTGCGCGGCCTCAACGATCCGGCGACCGCCGCCACCCACTTCAAGCGCATCACCGAGCTCGCCCAGGGACCGGTGTCGCTGTCGCGCGCCTATTACTGGCTCGGCCGCGCGGCGGAAGTCGGCGGTCCAGGCAGCGCCAAGGACTATTTCACGCGCGCGGCCAGCTACGGCACGACCTTCTACGGCCAGCTCGCGGGCGAGCGCGTGGGCTTGAGGACCCTCAACATCGTCTATCCGAAACCGAGCGCCGCCGACCGCCAGAGCTTTGACGGCCGCGAGGCGGTGAGCGCGATCAAGCGGCTGCAGGAGGCTGGCTACGACCGCTACGCTGAAACGCTCTACCGCGACCTTGCCGGGCAGTTGACCAGTCCGGGCGAACTGGCGCTGCTTGCGGTGCTGGCCGAAAAGCAGGGCAACCATTTCATGGCGCTGAAGGTCGGCAAGATCGCCGCCCAGCGCGGCATCGATGTCGGCGCGCTGTCGCATCCGCTGGGTGTCATTCCCGATTCGGCCAATATTTCGGGGTCCGGCAAGGCGCTTGCCTATGCCATCGCCCGCCAGGAGAGCGAGTTCAACGTCGGCGCCGTCTCCAGCGCCGGCGCGCGCGGCCTTCTGCAGCTGATGCCGGGCACCGCCAAGCAGCTGGCGAAGAAGGCCGGCATGAGTTTCTCGCAGGCGCGGCTGACGAGCGATGCCGGCTACAACGCGACGCTGGGCTCAGCCTTTCTCGGCGAGCAGCTCGACCGCTTCGCCGGCTCCTATGTGCTGACCTTCGCCGGCTACAATGCAGGCCCCAACCGCGCCGCACAGTGGATGGCGAAATACGGCGACCCGCGCGGCAAGGACGTGGACGCCGTCGTCGACTGGATCGAGCGGATTCCTTACACCGAAACAAGAAGTTACGTGCAACGCGTGATGGAAAATTACGAGGTCTACAAGATGCGTATTTCGGGGAAATACGACATCGTGGGGGATCTTGTGAACGGACGGAGCTGAGCGCTTTTCCCCTTGTGGGAGAACGGAGAGTGTTTGACGACCCCTGCCTTCGCCTGTAGCTGTCGATGACCCCAGTGAGGAGCGGCATTGCGATGGCGAGCGGCGAAGGTTTCTCCGACTTCTTTTACACTGCCCCCGATGGTTTAAGACTCCATGCCCGGATCTATGGCGAAGCGAATGCCGGCAGTTGGCCGGTCGTCTGCCTGCCCGGCCTCACCCGCAACGCCCGCGACTTCCATGAGCTGGCGCTCTATCTTTCCAATCGGGCCAAGAACCCGCGGAAAGTCGTCGCCTTCGACTACCGAGGCCGCGGGCAATCCGACCACGATCCCGATATCGGCCATTATAATGTTGGGGTCGAAGCTGGCGACGTGCTTGCCGGACTGTCGGCGCTCGGCATCGAGCAGGCCGCCTTCATCGGCACCTCGCGCGGCGGGTTGATCATCCATGTGCTCGGGGCATTGAAGCCGGCCATCCTGAAGGCCATCGTGCTGAACGACATCGGCCCGGTGATCGGGGTCGAGGGCCTCGCCCATATCCGCTCCTATCTCGACCGCGCGCCGAAACCGAAGACATTCGCCGAAGCGGTGGATGCTCAGCGGCGCGTGCATGGCGCCGATTTCCCGGCGCTCACCGATGTCGACTGGGCGCGGATGGTCCGGGCAATCTGCCGTGAGACGGAGGCCGGCTGGGTGCCGGATTTCGATCCGGCCCTGGTCGACACGCTGGCCGGCATCGATTTCGGCAAGCCGCTGCCGGATCTGTGGCCGCAATTTGACGCGCTCGCCGCGACTCCGCTGCTTGCCATTCGCGGCGCGAACTCGAAACTGCTATCCACGGCGACGCTTCAAGAGATGCAGGAGCGGCATCCCGGCATGGAATCGATCACCGTCGAAGGCCAGGGCCACGCGCCCTTCCTCGAAACCGGCGATTTGCCGGAAAGGATCGCGCATTTCTCGATCGAGAAGAAAATCGAGCCACACAAAAGTGAAGCCCGAGCTTACATCGGCCCGGGCTTTTCTCCTGAAGTATAGAATTTCTCCGCCAGCCGGGCCGATCCGACCGGCCTATTCGCCTTTCGAGCGCTTGCGGGGCGCCTTGGCCGGTTCCGACCCTTTCGCTTTCCGAGACGCTGGGGCGGAGGTCGGCGTGGTGAGGGGCGAAGCGAACATAGAGTTCTCCGCCGACCGCGGCGACGACTCCTGACTGCGCGGTTTCTCGAGAACGGTGACGCAGCCGTCGAGATCGTTGGTGGCCAGGTGCGCATAACGCATGGTCATCGACAAGGTCTGGTGGCCCAGCCACATCTGGACGCGCCTTATGTCGATACCGCCCTGGACGAGACGGGAAGCGCAAGTGTGACGCAGGATATGCGGCACCACCTGCTCGTCGGCGCCGAGGCCGACTTCCGTCTTCGCTTCGTTCCAGATCGCGCGGTACTGCGCCTGGGTGAGCTTGGTGAAGGGACCTTTCGGCCGGCGTCCTTCCGTGTTCGGCGGCAGCTTGATCACTTCCTTGACCCGTTCGGTCATCGGAATGGTGCGGCTGCGGCCGGACTTGGTGATCCAGAAGGAGACCCGGTGTTCCTGAATGTCGTTCCAGATCAGGCCGAGCGCCTCGCCGAGACGGCAGCCGGTGTCGACCAGGAAGACGGAAAGCCGGTAGGCATCCTCGCTGCGGCTCCTGATCGCCGCGAACAGCCTCGCTTCTTCGTCCCTCTCGAGGAAACGAATCCGTCCCGCCCGCTCCTTCTGGCGGCGGAACTCTGGCAGGCTGTGGATATCTCCCATCTTATGCGCCTTACGCAGCAATTTGCTGAGTGCAGCCATCTTGCGATTGATGGTTGCGTTGCTGTTGCCGCGCTGGCGCAATGTGCCGATAAGATTGTCCAGGGTATTCTGGTCAAAGGTGCTGAAACGATCTCCAAGAAGAATCTCGTCTATTTCACCGATGAAAGAGCTGACATTGTATTTATGCCGCCCGTCATCCCAGAGTATATCTCGATAAGCTGCAAAAAGCTCCCCGACCTTATACGACTTTACTTCTCTGAACTTGTTGTACGTGTATCGAAAGTTCGAGTTCTGAGAAGAAAAGACCGCAAAGTGAGCAGAGGACCCCCCCTCTTGAATCGCTTCGTTCGTCATTTTTTGACCACACCCCCGAGTGGATAGGCACAGCTACCCGCTTGGAAGCGTCCTTTCAAGAGTTTTTGTCCGACAAAATGATTTCAACCGCCAGACGGCGGATCCCGACGAAACCATTTCACAGACTTCAGCTACCAGTACCCCCTTCTCGTCTTTCGTTTGCCCTCACCCAGTCACGAAAACAAATCCAGCCCGGGCAAGAAAACGCCCGGGCTGGATTTCACCTGTGCACGTCCAGCCCTTAGAAGTCGCGCTGGAAGCGGATCATGCCGCCGATGCCGTCGAACTTGCCATGATAGTCGCTGGCGGACGCATTGATGTAGTCGACTTCGCCAGTAACCGTGAAGCCAGGAACCAAGGTGTAGGCAACGTTGGCCGCGAGGCCAAACTTCTTGCCTTCGTCATACGACGCCTGGACGTTGAACGAGGCTTTCTCGTTGAACTTGTAAGAGCCACGCCCCAGACAGCCCAGTTGCCGTCCCAAAGCTTGAAGAAGTTGTGCCCCGACGGATTTGGCTGGAAGCCGCCAACGTTGAAATCCTCACCGCCGTAACCGCCCATGACGAACAGCGACAGTTCGTTGGTGGCATTCACGTCCAAGCGGACCTTACCAGCAAACTCTCCGAAGTTGCTGTCATAGGCTGCAACACCGGTGATGGCACCCCAGCCCTGTGTGTACTTCACGCCACCGACGACATGCGGCACATAGCTGTCGATAGTGTAGCTGCTAGAACCCTCTTCAAGCGAAACCACGGCCGAGAAGCCATTGCCTGCATCGAAGTAGTACTGAACGACGTTGGTGTCGAAGCTGCCATAAGGAACCAGCGTATCCTGGATGACGTTGCCGGCGTAGCCGATGAACGTGTCGAAAGCCGATTCGTCCTTACCGACGCGCAGGCCACCGAGCTGGATCCAGGCGAAGTTCAGTGAGACGCCCTTGTTGTAGGCGAAATTGTCCGTGCCACCGGGAATACTGACGCCATCGATACTGAAGGTGTGACCCAAGCCACCCTGGTTGCCGAAATTGAAGCGAGTCTCGGTGTAGGTCTTCAACGTGCCGAGTTCGGTTTCCTGGTCGGTCCAGGTCTTCAGCGTGAAGCGGGCATTCTTCTGCCAGGTGTGGTTGATATCGCCATCCTGCTTGTCGACGGTCGTCGCACCATCAAACGATTCATTGTCGCCGAAGCCGATGTCGTAGCGGACATAGCCACCGATGCGCAGGCAGGTTTCGGTGCCCGGGATGTAGAAGTAGCCGGCGCCGTACACGTCGCAGATCTTGACGTATTCGGCCGGTTCCGGCTCGGCGACGGTCACCGCGTCGGCGGCGCGAGCACCGGAAACTGCGATCAGGGCCGCAGCTGAGCCGAGAAGAAGGCTCTTGATGTTCATTTTCTGACCTCCAGTCAAAAGTTAAAAAACGGGTCTGGGTATTTTTGCTGAAGGACAGCGTTCCCTGCCCCATCCCCACTACCGAAAAAGATGCGCACCGCGCCGCTCCTTCGAAGCTGACATTACCCATGAGCCGGCGCCGTTCAACCACGATCGTATCGGCGCACGGGCTGTTCGGACGCTATCGCCGGGCGTTATTGCACAAATGACACGATTTGGCCTCACTCAGAAAGCTCTCGTTAACCATCGAGGGCCGCGCACCGGCTGAATCCCCCCGAATCCGGCAAAGGACCGACCGAAATGCGGCGGGCGGCTGAGTCGACCGCCAGGCGATTGCCGCAGAATCGCCACCTGAAGCGACATGAGCGCGAAAGTCCGCCGATTTTTCGCCGATTATCGCGCCGGCTTGTTGATTGTGCCCGCGCTTTTCTTTATCCAGCGGCGCGACGGAGAGGTGGCCGAGTGGTCGAAGGCGCTCCCCTGCTAAGGGAGTAGAGGTCAAAAGCTTCTCGTGGGTTCGAATCCCATCCTCTCCGCCATCCTGCTTCGCTCTCCGAGCTTCGCAGGACAAGCCCCAACGTTTGCGCGAAGCAGGATGGCGGAGAGGATGCCCTCCGAAGCCTTGGCGAAGGAGGGCCACAACGCTTCCACTTCGCTGACACGTTCCAACGCCGCTTCTGTCCGAGCTTCGCAGGACAAGCCCTAACGTTTACGCGAAGCAGGATGGCGGAGAGGATGCCCTCCAAAGCCTTGGCGAAGGAGGGCCGGGTGGTGTGGTACGTGTATCTGATTGAGAGCGAAGCCGCGGAGGGCGAGCGCTATATCGGCATCACGTCGGACCTGAAGCAACGACTTGTCGACCATAACTCCGGAAAATCCAATCACACTTCCAAGTTCCGGCCCTGGCGAGTCGTCACTTACGTCGCTTTCTCGGACCAAGCCAAAGCGACTTCTTTCGAGCGCTACCTCAAATCCGGATCCGCCCATGCGTTCGCCAACAAACGTTTTTGGTGAGATGGTCGCGGGCACATACTGAACTCATTTTTTCGAAAAAAAATCGTAGTAACAATGAGTTGACTCCCAAGCAGGTCGGACTGGCTCGTTTTTCCCGTCCGATTCTGACTGGAGGTCAGAAAATGAACATCAAGAGCCTTCTTCTCGGCTCAGCTGCGGCCCTCGTCGCAGTTTCCGGTGCTCGCGCCGCCGACGCGGTGACCGTCGCCGAGCCGGAACCGGCCGAATACGTCAAGATCTGCGACGTCTACGGCGCCGGCTACTTCTACATCCCGGGCACCGAAACCTGCCTGCGCATCGGTGGCTACATCCGCTACGATGCGGCTGGCGGCGATTTGGGCTCGTTCGACGGTGCTCGTGGCGCCGACGTCAGGACGGCGACAGCCAGGGTACCTGGAAGAAGAACGCCCGCTTCACGCTGAAGACCTGGACCGGTCAGGAAACCGAGCTCGGCACGTTGAAGACCTACACCGAGACCCGCTGGAACTTCGGCAACAGCAACAGCGACACGACCCCGTTTGTTAATGCCCCGGGTAACAGCACCTCGCTGAACTTTGCCTGGATCCAGCTCGGCGGCCTGCGCGTCGGTAAGGACGAATCGGCTTTCGATACCTTCGTCGGCTACGCCGGCAACGTCATCCAGGATACGCTGATCCCCTATGGCGGCTTCGACACCAACGTCGTGCAGTACTACTTCGATGCCGGCAACGGCTTCTCGGCGGTGGTCTCGCTCGAAGAAGGTGCGGGTGCGGGCACTCTTAGGGATCCTCTCGGCGTTGGTGCTGGTGCAGCCGCCAACTACGGCCACTACTACGGCGCAGGTGCGATCGACTCCTATGTGCCGCACATCGTCGGCGGCGTGAAGTGGACGCAGGGCTGGGGCGCGATCACCGGCGTCATCGCCTATGACAGCAACTATGAGGAAGTGTCCGGCAAGGTCCGCTTGGACGTGAATGTCAACGACGCCCTGTCGCTGTTCATCATGGCGGGCTACGGCACGGATGACAACCTCAGCGACACCACCTACTTGCACTATGCAGGCGGTCGCGGCTTCTACAAGCCGTGGGGCGGCAACTGGGCTGTGTGGGGCGGCCGTACCTACAAGTTCAACGAGAAGACCGCGTTCAACATCCAGGCCTCGGCTGACGATTGGAAGAACGTCGGCGTTGCCGCGAACGTCGCTTACACCGTTGTCCCGGGCTTCACGGTTACGGCCGAAGTCGACTACCTGCATGCAGGTCGCTTTGGCGATGCTGGTCCGGAGAACTTTGCCTTTACGCCGGCCACCAAGAAGAACAGCGTCGGCGGTATCCTCCGCTTCCAGCGCGACTTCTAAGACCAGATATTTCTGGAAGACGAGAGAACCCCGGCGGGCAGCCGCCGGGGTTTTTCTTTCTGTTTTCATGCATTGTGAGGTGCCAAACCGCTGGCGCAGTTTGGGTGTTGCATCAGCAATGTCGAAGGCGTCGTTTGGCATTCCACACCGTCGAAATGCAGCGTCGGTGAAGAGCTTCAACTCCGGCGGGAACAGCCCCTCTGACCCTCAGGGCAGTCGTATATGGCTTTGGGAGTTCGGACCACCCGGCATGTCTTGGCGTCATCCTCGGGCTTGTGTTGGCCTTCCGATAAACTCCATATGCGACTGCCCTACTCTAACCCTGCGCGACGTCTCTTCGCTTGGGAGCAGATCGAACACTCCCCAACGCGGTTGCCAATCGTCAACGTCGCAGCATCGAGGGTCGAAGCTTGCAGTCTCTCCACTTGTGAGGAAGACATCCACTCCAGCCTTCGCATTTGCCGAAGGACGGGCCACGGAGGGAGCGATCACCGCTGACCCGTATCGCGTGCTTCTCATTCCTCGAACTGGTCAAGGCAGCAGTGCCCAAGTCGTCAGAATATCTCGCATCGAGCAACTGGCTCGCCGCAGCCCGTTCCGGTGGCCGAAATCAAACGTCGGCGAGGTCGCCTAGTGCTTCGATCAGCGGTTTAATCTCGCCCTCAAAATTCTTCCAGCGCTTGACGGAGGATTTGTAGATCGGCTGACGAACCTGCCAGCGGCTGGGGGTGGTAACGGCCCCTTCCCTGTCGAAGAAACGAAGGCACGCATCATCCCAAGGCAGGCCGAGATAATCTATCAGCCGGCGCGACTGTGCCTCCTGGTCCTCCACAAGCGTCTCATAACGATTCTCGAAAATACGGCCTGGGAAAACCTCGTTCCAGTGACGCATCAAGCGGTCGTACTCGCGATAGTACAGGCCCAGCGCCTGCAGGTCGGTGTTATAGCTGTGTGCCGAGCTGAACGGCAGGACATAGCACGATACGCAGTTATCGATCGCATCGCGGCGACAGTGAATGATGCGCGCCTTGGGAAAGAGCAATGTGAGAAGGCCGATCAATTCGAAATTGTGCGGCATCTTATCTGTGATGCGCTGCGCCGTCGGAGCGCGCTCCCGCAGATAGGTAAGGTGCTCTTCCGCCAACGTCCTGGACAAGCCTTCGGTAATCGTCCCGATCGGCTTGTTGAAATCCGAGACAGAGGGTTGCAGGCCGATTGCATTCGCAACTCGTCTAAGCTTGCTCAACTCCCCGGCGCCATGAACCTCGGAATGACTGGCGCAGATCTGTTCGGTAAGCGTCGTTCCCGAGCGCGGCATGCCCACCACGAACACAGGCGCTTCGGAAGGATTGCCGTAGCCAGACCTTGCGGCAAACAGCTCCGGCGTGAAGGTTTCAATCGTCAGGTCTATGAATCGACGGTACTGATCGATGTCGAATTTGTAACCTTCCGCTTGCTTCGCCTTCTTGAAATGGTCGAAGGCTTCCGCATAGCGCTTGAGGTCGTTCTCCACCTTACCGGCGGCGTAGTTGAGGCTGGCTCTGGCCTCCGGCTTAAGCCCCGGACTGTTCAGCTCACGAAGGATCGCCTGGAGTTCGGCGGGCTCCTCCGTGAACTTTCGGGTTTGCACAAGGTCGTAGTAGGCGGCCGCCGCGTCGATGCCGCGTTCGATCGCCTCCTTGAGATAGGAAGCGGCCTCATCCATCCGCCCAAGACCGGTCAGCGCGGCCGCTATTCCGATCCGCGCCTTGGGATGGTCGCGGTTGATCTTCAGCGCCTTCTCGTACAATGGCAAAGCCAGGTCGGGTTTGTCGAACTGGGTGTAGACGCGCCCCAGGGCGCAAAGCGCCTCTATGAGATCGGGCTGCACTTCCAAGGCATACTGAATATGGTTGATCGCTGCCGAATATTCACTCAGCTTGGCATATGCCTCGCCGAGGCTAAGATGGTAGTAAGGGTTCTTAGGCTCCTCAGCGATCGCGCGTCCGAAATAGCGCAGCGCCGCCTCATCGTCGTAGCCGAGGCAAACGGTGCCCATGATGTAGAGAGCCAGCGGATGGTTTGGCGTTCGAGCCAGCACCTGGAAACATAGATCCTGCGCTTCATCGAGTCGTTTGGCTTGTTGACACTCATAGGCTTTCGCCAGCAAAGCGTCGTCGGCCTGTGCGCGGGCGAGCGAATTTGCCTGCTTGAGGCTCGGCAGAGGCGGGCTTGCCTGTGGCCATCTGGGTTTCGGCGCTGGGCCGGATTTCAAGTGTTTGGACCAGGCGGGCGGCAGACGATTGTTCATGGTGTCTGCTACCAAAAAGCGCGGGTGGAATCCAGTCCAAGCTCAACGCGCAGCCCATGCTTTCAGTGACGTTTGCGTCCTTCGCCCACGCGGGCAAGAACGCGTCCAGCGGTTTCAATCCAGCTTGCGCCCAATCAACCATCACGCTAGCAAGAACGCCATTTCCACGCGAGCCTGTGCCATGCTTCGTCGCCCCTCCCTCACGCCGATCATCGGCGCGCTTCCGACCACGGTGCCGTTCGTCGGCCCGGAGGCGCAGGAGCGCGAGCGCGGGCGGCCGTTCCGGGCCCGCATCGGCGCCAATGAAAGCAGTTTCGGGCCTTCGCCGCGCGTCATCGCGCGCATGGAGAGCGTCGCCCGCGACCAGTGGATGTATTGCGATCCCGACAATTACGAGCTGAAGGTGGCGGCCGCCGCGCATCACGGCGTGGCGATCGAAAACGTGGTCGTGGGCGAAGGCATCGACGGCCTGCTCGGCCTGGTGGCGCGCATGTATGTTGGCCCCGGCGATGCCGTGGTCACCTCGCTCGGTGCCTACCCGACCTTCAATTTCCATATCGCCGGCGTCGGCGGCCGCCTGGTGACGGTTCCCTATGCCAATGACAAAGAGGACCTGGACGGGCTTCTCGCCAAGGTCGCGAGCGAAAAGGCGCCGCTGGTCTATCTTTCGAACCCCGACAATCCGATGGGAAGCTGGTGGGAGGCGCCGGATGTCGTCCGCTTCATCGAAGCACTCCCGGAAACCACCATGCTGGTGCTCGACGAGGCCTATGGCGAGTTGGGGCCGGCCTCGGCGCTGCCGGCGATAGACGTCGCGCGGCCGAACGTCATCCGTATGCGCACCTTCTCCAAGGCTTACGGTCTGGCCGGCATACGCTGCGGCTACGCCGTGGCTGAGGCAGAGGTGATCCGCGACTTCGAGAAGATCCGCAATCACTACGGCGTCAGCCGCATGGCGCAGATCGCCGGCCTCGAGGCGCTGGCCGACCAGGATCACCTGCGCTCGGTGGTGACGCGCGTGGCGGCAGGCCGCGAGCGCATTTCAGCCATCGCCAGGCAGAACGATCTCAAGCCGTTGCCGTCGGCAACCAATTTCGTGACCATCGACTGCGGCAGCGATGGCGCCTTCGCGCTGAAAGTGATGCAGGGCCTCCTGTCGCGCGACGTGTTCATCCGCAAACCGATGGCGCCACGGCTCGACCGCTGCATTCGGGTCAGTGTCGGCCTCGACCATGAGCTCGACATCTTCGCCGAGGAGTTGCCGGGCGCGCTGGCTGCGGCGCAGGGGAACTGACCTAGTCCCCTGTTGCCTTTGCTTTTTGGTGTGCCAGATTCCGCCAAGTGCAACGCGGAGCACAGGCATGCAATGCGAACATAGGATCGTTCGGACGCGCATTTCCGGCACGGTGCAAGGTGTGAGCTACCGCGTCTGGGCGCGCGCAGAAGCGATACGTCTCGGGCTGACGGGTTGGGTGCGCAACGAACCTGACGGCTCGGTCACCGCGCTGATCGCCGGCGCCGATGCCGCCGTCACGGCGATGATCGAACGCCTGTGGCAAGGGCCGCGGGGCGCGCTCGTCTTGAAAGTCGAGATCGAGGAAGCGGCCGACGACGCGCCCACGGATTTCAAGATCATCGTCTAAGCCACTATCTTCCCCTCCAAGAGGAGATCAAAAGGCTTGAATTAATTGAACGTTCGTTTTATTAATTTCGCTGGAGGCGAACATGGCGCGCACCACAGGTTCCGACGGGGGAAAAACCGAAGCGGCCGTCCGCGAGGCGGCGGTCAGCCTGATCGCGCGCCTCGGCTACGAGGCGATGTCGATGCGGCAGCTGGCGGCGGAGGTCGGCGTGCAGGCGGCTGCGCTATATCGCTATTTCCCGACTAAGGAAGATCTGCTTTTCACCTTGATGCGAGAGCATATGGAAGGTCTTCTCAAGGCTTGGGCAACGGCGCGACCGGCGAGCGCAGATCCGGTCACCCGGCTTGCCGCTTATGTCGAGAACCACATCGCGTTCCACATCGAGCGGCGCCACGCCACCCATGTCTCCAACATGGAGTTGCGCAGCCTGTCGCATGAAAGGCTGACGCAGATCCTCAAGATGCGCACGGCCTATGAGAAGGAACTGCGCACGATCTTGCGCGACGGCACTGAGGCCGGCGCTTTCGAGATCGACGATACAGGCCTGACCGCTATGGCGCTGATCCAGATGATGACCGGCGTCATCGTCTGGTTCCGTCCGGGCGAACGGCTGTCGGTCGCTGAAGTCACGGCATCATATCTTTCGATGACAATGCGCCTGGTCGGCGCGACAATCAGCCATGGCACCGCGCGTCCTTTCGGGCGCGCCGCCGTGGCACTCTGATTGAGGCATGATCCCCGCGAAGACCGGGGCGTGCGCAGGGAGGAACGGCATGTACACGAATACGCTCAGCTTCGGATTGGATCCTGACATCGAGGCGCTGCGCGATACCGTGCGGCGCTTCGCCCAGGACAGGATCGCGCCGATCGCGGCGGAGATCGACCGCTCCAACGAGTTTCCCGCCCATCTGTGGGCCGAACTCGGCGGGCTCGGCCTGCTCGGCATCACCGCCGATCCGGACTTCGGCGGCAGCGGCATGGGCTATCTCGCGCACGTCGTCGCGATGGAGGAGATTTCGCGCGCGTCCGGCTCGGTCGGCCTCTCCTATGGCGCGCATTCAAACCTCTGCGTCAACCAGATCAATCGATGGGCCACGCCGGCGCAGAAGGAGAAGTATCTGCCTGCCCTTTGCTCGGGCGAGACGGTCGGCGCGCTGGCGATGTCGGAACCAGGCGCGGGCTCGGACGTGGTGTCGCTTCGCCTGCGCGCCGAAAAGCGCAACGACCGCTACGTGCTCAACGGTTCGAAAATGTGGATCACCAACGGCCCGGACGCCGCAACGATGGTGGTCTACGCAAAGACCGATCCGGAACGTCATGCGCGCGGCATCACCGCTTTCATCGTCGAAAAAGAAATGGCGGGCTTTTCGGTCGCGCAGAAACTCGACAAGCTCGGCATGCGCGGCTCCAACACCGGCGAGCTCGTCTTCGAGGATGTCGAGGTGCCGTTCGAGAACGTTCTGCATGAGGAAGGGCGCGGCGTCGAGGTGCTGATGTCGGGGCTCGACTATGAACGCGCGGTGCTGTCCGGGGGCCCGATCGGGCTGATGGCGGCCTGCCTCGACGTCGCTGTGCCTTACGTGCATGAGCGCAAGCAGTTCGGCCAGCCGATCGGTACGTTCCAGCTGGTCCAGGGCAAGCTCGCCGACATGTACTCGACGATGAATGCCGCGCGGGCATACGTCTACGCGGTTGCGGCCGCCTGTGACCGCAGCGAGACCTCGCGCAAGGACGCCGCCGGCTGTGTGCTGTTCGCCGCCGAGAAAGCGACGCAGATGGCGCTCGACGCCATCCAGCTGCTCGGCGGCAACGGCTACATCAACGACTATCCGACGGGGCGGCTGCTGCGCGATGCCAAGCTCTACGAGATCGGTGCCGGCACCAGCGAGATCCGCCGTTGGCTGATCGGCCGCGAGATCATGGCGGAGGGGGTTTAACGTGGCCACACTGCAAACCCAGATATCCTCCTCCTCCGAAACCTTCCGCGCCAATGCCGAGCGCATGCGCGCGCTGGTCGCCGACATCGCCGAGAAGGCTGCAAGCGTCGAGCGTGGCGGCTCCGATGAGGCGCGCGAACGGCACGTCTCACGCGGCAAGCTTTTGCCGCGCGAGCGGTTGGCGCAGTTGCTCGACGCCGGCTCGCCCTTCCTCGAGGTCGGCCAGTTCGCGGCGTGGTCGATGTATGGCGAGGACATTGCGTCGGCTGGCATCATCACCGGCGTCGGGCGCGTCGAGGGCACGGAAGTGATGGTCGTCGTCAACGACGCCACTGTGAAGGGCGGCACCTATTATCCGTTGACGGTGAAGAAGCATCTCAGGGCGCAGGAGATCGCGCTGCAGAACAATTTGCCCTGCGTCTATCTGGTCGACAGCGGCGGCGCCAATCTGCCGAACCAGGACGAGGTCTTCCCCGACCGCGAGCATTTCGGCCGCATCTTCTATAACCAGGCCAACATGTCGGCGGCCGGCATCCCGCAGATCGCCTGCGTGATGGGTTCCTGCACGGCGGGCGGCGCCTATGTGCCGGCGATGTCGGACGAGACGATCATGGTGCGCAACCAGGCGACCATTTTTCTCGGCGGCCCGCCGCTGGTGAAGGCCGCGACCGGCGAGGATGTCAGCGCCGAGGAGCTCGGCGGCGCCGATGTGCACACCAGGCTTTCCGGCGTCGCCGACCACTACGCCATGGACGACGAGCACGCCTTGGCCATTTGCCGGCGCATCGTCCGGAACCTGAATCGGAACAAGGCCCTAAGCCTGAATTTGCAGAAGCCGATTCAACCGCTTTACGATCCGGCCGAACTCTACGGCATCGTGCCGACGGATCTGCGCCAGCCCTATGACGTGCGCGAGGTGATTGCGCGGCTCGTCGACGGTTCGGAGTTCGACGAGTTCAAGCAGAACTACGGCACGACGTTGGTCACCGGCTTTGCCCATCTGCACGGCATGCCGGTCGGCATCATTGGCAACAACGGCGTGCTGTTTTCCGAAAGCGCGCTCAAGGGCGCTCATTTTATCGAGCTCTGCTGCCAGCGCGGCATTCCGCTGATCTTCCTGCAGAACATCACCGGCTTCATGGTCGGGCGAAAATACGAGGCCGGCGGCATCGCCAAGGACGGCGCCAAGCTGGTGATGGCGGTCGCCACCGCGAAGGTGCCGAAGCTCACGGTGATCATCGGCGGCTCGTTCGGCGCCGGCAATTACGGCATGTGCGGCCGCGCCTATTCACCCCGCTTCCTGTGGATGTGGCCCAACGCGCGCATCTCGGTGATGGGCGGAGAGCAGGCGGCCACCGTGCTTGCCATGGTCAAACGCGAAGGCATCGAGCGCAAGGGCGGTGAATGGAGCGCCGAGGAGGAGGCGAAGTTCAGGAAGCCGATCCTGATGAAATACGAGCATGAGGGCCACCCGCTCTATTCATCTGCGCGGCTCTGGGACGACGGCATCATCGATCCGGCCAAAACCCGCGACGTGCTGGCGCTCAGCCTCTCTGCCGCGCTTAATGCCGGGATTGAGGAGACGAAATTCGGCGTGTTCAGGATGTGACGATGGGTGCCCTCAGCGACAGAATCCGCATCCACACCGGCGATATCACCAAGCTCGCGGTCGACGCCATCGTCAATACCGCCAATTCCTCGCTGCTCGGAGGAGGCGGCGTGGATGGCGCCATTCATCGCGCGGCCGGGCCGGAGCTGGTCGCCGAATGCCGCACGCTTCACGGCTGCAAGACCGGCGACGCCAAGCTGACCAAAGCCTATCGCCTGCCGGCGCTTTACGTCATCCACACGGTCGGGCCGGTCTGGCAAGGCGGCGGCAAGGGCGAAGCCGAGCTGCTCGCCTCCTGTTACCGGCGTTCGCTCGAAATCGCGCGTGACCAAGACTGCCGGACGGTGGCATTTCCGGCGATCTCGACCGGTATTTACGGCTATCCGAAAGACCAGGCTACGGAGATCGCCGTCGGCACCGCAAGCGCCTTCCTGCGGGAAAACGCGATGCCGGATGTCATTACTTTCTGCTGCTTCGATGAGCAGACGGCGGAGGTTTACCGGCGGACCGTTGCTGATACAGGTGAAGGCTGAACTTATGGGCCAACCCATTCCTCAATGCAGGCAAATGCGAATTTCCAGACGCCTGCTGGCGCAGGCGAAAGATATTCGCTATTCCTCATCTTGCATTGGGCAAATGGGGTTGGGTGAAAATGATCTTGAAATATTGTCGGAAGCCGACTGTCTCGATACTTGCAGCATTTCTAATATTTTCTGTACCGGCCGCCGAGGCCGAATCACTGGCAGGCAAGATCGGCGACAAACGGTTTGCTCCGAATTTGTCGCTGGATCCAAAGGAAGCCTGCTACAAAGCCTATCTCGCCTACAAAGCGGCGGGCGGGCATTCGGCCTACGCGACGACCTTCTATTCGCGCGTCGTCGATCTTTACATCATCTGCGGCGCGAAACTCAACGCGCCGACCCAAAAGGCGGCGGAAGAGATCGCCTTGCGCAACTGCCAATACGGCCTGAAAAAGTGGAAGGTCAGAACCGCGAGCGGCGGCTGCGCCATCGCCGCTTCGAAATAGGCCGGCGCCTGGAGGACTGGTGCCGCCCGAAGCAAAACCGGGAGGCTTCATGTTCGGCAAGATCCTGATCGCCAATCGCGGCGAGATCGCCTGCCGCGTCATCCGCACCGCCCGCAGGCTCGGTGTGCGCACGGTCGCCGTCTATTCCGACGCGGATGCCCGCGCGCTCCATGTCGAGATGGCGGACGAGGCGGTGCATATCGGCCCCTCGCCCGTCGGCGAAAGCTATCTGCGCGGCGACAGGATCGTGGCGGCGGCGCTCGCCGCCGGCGCCGAGGCCATCCATCCCGGCTACGGCTTCCTGTCGGAAAACCCCGACTTCGTCGACCTGGTGGCGGCGGCAGGCCTTGTCTTCATCGGCCCGTCGGCCGCTTCGATCCGCGCCATGGGGTTGAAGGACGCCGCCAAGCGGCTGATGGAAAAGGCCGGCGTGCCGGTGGTGCCCGGCTATCACGGCGAAGCGCAGGAGATCGTGCTGCTTGCGTCCAAAGCCCGCGAGATCGGCTACCCCGTTCTGATCAAGGCGCGCGCCGGCGGCGGCGGCAAGGGCATGCGGCGCGTCGACCACCCCGACGATTTCTCCGAAGCACTGTCAGGCGCGCGGCGCGAAGCGAAAGCGGCGTTCGGCGACGATCGCGTGCTGGTGGAAAAATATGTCGACAAGCCGCGGCATATCGAAGTGCAGGTGTTCGGCGACAATTTCGGCAATGCGGTTCATCTTTTCGAACGCGACTGCTCGGCGCAGCGCCGCCACCAGAAGGTGATCGAGGAGGCGCCCGCCCCCGGCATGACGCCGGCGCTGCGCAAGGCGATGACGGAGGCGGCCGTGAAGGCCGCCAAGGCGATCAACTATTCGGGCGCCGGCACGATCGAGTTCATCGTCGATGCCTCCCAGGGGCTCAAGGCCGACCGCTTCTGGTTCATGGAGATGAACACACGGCTGCAGGTCGAGCACCCGGTCACCGAGATGGTGACCGGCGTAGATCTTGTCGAATGGCAGCTGCGCGTCGCGTCCGGCGAAGAGCTCCCTAAGACGCAGGATGAAATCACTCTATCGGGCCACGCTTTCGAGGCGCGCCTCTATGCCGAGGACGCCGCCAAAGGCTTCCTGCCGGCGACCGGCACCCTGCATCACCTCAAATTCCCCGATGTCGCGCCGGAAGGCGCTCAGATGCGCATCGAGACCGGCGTGCGCGCCGGCGATGCGATCTCGCCTTTCTACGATCCGATGATCGCCAAGCTGGTCGTGCACGGCAAGAACAGGGCCTCGGCGCTCAATGCCCTGCGCGAGATGCTGGCGCGGACCGAAGTGGCCGGCTCGACCGTGAACACCGCCTTCCTGGCCGCGCTCGCCGTCGATGCCGATTTCGCGGCCGGCGATGTCGATACCGGGTTGATCGGCCGGCACCAGGAGGCGCTCACCGCCATTCCCGCGCCGAGCGACGAGACTATCGCAGCCGCTGCGCTTGCTGCGACGGATGCCGGCGTGACCGGTCCCGCCGCCGATCCATGGTCCACGCTTTCAGGCTATGCGCATTTCCACACGCTCGTGCGCCGCATCCGCCTGTGTCATGGTGAGGAGAAGATCCTGGCCAGGGTTTCGGCACGGCCGGATGGTCGCTTCCAGGTGGCGCTGGAGGCGCCGCATGACGCCGTGAACACGCATGATCTGAGGACCATGCCGCATGCCGCCCGCTGGCCCGGCCATGTCACCGTTTTCGAAGGCGCGATCGGCTATACGTTCACGGTTCCGGATCCGCTGGCCAAGGCCGACGAGGCGGGAGCCGCCGCAGGCAGTCTGCGCGCGCCGATGCCCGGGCTGGTCAAGCTGGTGCGGGCCGCGGCAGGCGATGCGGTGATCAAAGGACAGCCGCTTCTGATCCTCGAGGCGATGAAGATGGAGCACACGATCGCAGCCCCGCATGACGGCGTGATCGCCGAGATCGCGGCCGAAGGCGCGCAGGTCAGCGACGGCACGGTGCTGGTGCGTTTCGAGGACGTGCAGGGCTGAGACGCCAGGTCACCTTGGGGCCAAACTGCTGGTGTGGGCGGCACAGCGCCAACTTCGCTTGACGAGCAAAGCTAAACGAAAATGGCCGGGGCGAGCCCGGCCATTTCCTCGCTTGCAGAACCGGCTTACGGCTTGATCGGTGCGTATTTGCCGTCGTGCCACTGGTTGATGTCGTAGCTGGCGTTCTTCAGGTCGCCCTTCTCGTCGAAGACGACGTCGCCGACAACGGTGCTGATCGGCTTGCCGTCCTTGAGCGCCTCGGCGACCTTGGCCGGATCGTCGGTGCCGGCGCGCTTGACGCCTTCGGCCACAGCCTGAATCACGGCATAGGAGAACAGCGTGAAGCCTTCAGGCGTGAAGCCGCCGGCCTTGATCTTGGCGACGGCGTCCTTCGCTTCGGGCTTGGCCTGCGGGTCAGACGGAAACACGAACAGGGTGCCTTCACCGGCCGGGCCGGCGACCTGCCAGAATTCCGGCGAAGCGATCGAGTCCGGCATGATCAGCTGGAACTTGACATTCTGCTCGGCCGCCTGCCTCAGGATGAGGCCCGCCTCGGGGTGATAGCCGCCGAAATAGACGACGTCGGCCTTGAGCCCCTTCAGCTTGGTGACGAGGGCCGAATAATCCTTCTCGCCGGCATTGATGCCTTCATAGTCGACCTCCTTGAGGCCGCCGGCATTCATCGTCGCCTTCACGGCGTCGGCAACGCCTTGGCCGTAGGCGCTCTTGTCGTGCAGGATCACGACGTTCTTGCCGGTATATTTCTTGGCGATCCACGGACCGATGAAGGCGCCCTGCGCATCGTCACGCGTGTAAAGGCGCATGATGGTCGGCCAGCCGGCCTTGGCTGCGGCGTCGGTCAGCACCGGGTTGGACGAGGCGGGGCTCATCATCAGCGTGCCGGCTTCGGCATAAACGGCCGAGGCCGGAATGCTCGAGCCCGAGCAGGCATGGCCGTCGACGAACTTGACGCCGTTGGCGACGATGCGGTTGGCCACCGAAACCGCCTGCTTCGGATCGCACTGGTCGTCCTCGATGTCGAGCTTGATCTTCGAGCCGTTGACGCCGCCGGCGGCATTGATGGCGTCGGCCGCAGCCTGCGCACCCTGCTTGAACTGGTCACCGATGGTGGCGAGCTGACCGGTCATCGGGCCGACCACCGAAATGGTGATGTCGTCGGCGAGGGCAACCGGAGCGCTCATCATCAGGCCAAATACGGCAGCGCTCAAAATACCCAATTTTTTCATGATATAAGAACTCCTCCACTTGAGCGCGGCGGCATGACCGCGCTTCTTCCACAGAGCCGGGACAATTTCACCCTTCGCGGAAACTGTCGAGAGGACAATTCGGAAGGTTTTGGTTCATTTCGGCTGGGATTGCTTGGGCCACGCGCATGATTACCATGCGTAATGCAAAAAGCCGTGCCGGCCTTGTTTCGGTCGGTCACGGCTTTTGCAGTCGAGCTCCCCAGACGCCCCCGCGCCTGAAACCCGCTCGCTTCCCTGTTTTGTCGCACGGCTGCGGTTCGTTGACCTGCCGCGTTCTTGATCTTGTCATCCGGCCGTCTATCGCGGCCTTGTCCTCCCGAACTTTCAGGCGCTGCCCGCAGGATCAGTGCATCGTCATCCATTCGCGGGCTTCGCGCAGCGCCGTGGCGATCTCGACCTTCGACATGGTGACCGATAGTTCCGAGCGCAGCTCGGCGGCGCGGACAGAACCCTTGATCGCGGCGATATTGAACCATTTGTGGGCGGCAACGACGTCGGTCTCGCAATCGCGGCCGGTCGCATACATCATGCCCAGTTCGAGAAGAATGTCGGCCTGGGCAGTTGCCCCCATGGCGCCGAAGCCGTCTTCAAGCATTTCAAAACGTGCCATTTCAATCCCCTGTCTGGCTCCCGAGAGCTGCCTCCTTTTTCCCGGTGTCCCTCGGGGCGGGCCGCTCTTTCGATGCTTTCGAGGATGACGGCTGGCCTTGAATCCGTCGTTAAATGACTTGCTTAATTTGAAGAAAACAAAGCTAAAACAAGAGGTAAACGCGAAAAACCGTTAAGCATGGGAATCCAGCGTTTCCGCCATTTTGCATCAAATTCGATGAAAATTGCCGCAAGCGGAATCAAGACTTCGCTAACCACGGAAACCGAAGCGTTTTTCCGGCCGCGTTTATTTCCAGCCGTCGGGGCGTCGAGAATCCTTCCAAGCTTACCTGGCGGCACCGCTTTTGTTTTGGCGGGAGCTGGATTAGCTTCCGTCAGCGTAAGGGGCAGATGGGCGGATCGAAGTCACCGCAATCCATTGGGAGGACAAGATGTTTCGAAAGATGAGCCTGGCCCTGGCGGCCACCTTGATCATGGCGGGTGCCGCGTGCGCCGACCCGATCGAAGGCAGTTGGAAGACGCAGTCCGGCGAGACGGCGACGATCGGCGGCGGCGGCTCTTTCTCCATCACGCTCAAGACCGGCAAATATGCTGGCAAGACGATCGGCTCGCTGAAGGCGACCGGCGACAACAAATATGCCGGCAACATCACCGACCCGGCGAACGACAAGACCTATTCCGGCAAGGCGACCCTTACAGGCACAACGCTCAAGATGAGCGGCTGCGTGCTCGGTGGCCTAATCTGCAAGAGCCAGACCTGGCATAAGCTCTGATCGCAAACTCCAGATGATCCGAACGGGGCCCGAACGGCCCCGTTTCTTTGGCGCGGCAACGCTCCGTCGGACCGACGGCGCGTCACCGGCGCCCGTTCAAACCCTCGTCAATCAATTTGAACCGCAGATGAATACCGGTCTCAGAACCGGTTCAGAGGCCGTCAGGCATTTTCTCCCGCATTGAAGGAGAGAGAAATGCTTGCCCGTCGCTTCACCATCGTCTGCCTGCTGATGAGCCTGTTCGGCATGCTCTTCGCCATTCTGGTGGCGGAGGCCGGTCATTCGACCCGCTCGTGGGAACGGCCGGCGCCTGCGTTGTCGGCGTCGTGAACCAATTCAAGCGCTGAAGCGACCAAGCTGAAGATCAAGTTGAAACGTGGACACCACCAAATGATCCGCATCGCCGCCATCGCAACCAATGCCCTTCGGCTGCTGCCGCGGGCGGCGCTCATCCTGATCCTGCTGGCAGCCCCGGTGCTGGCGGTGCCGATGATGCGGGCCGACACGAGCCACAGGATCGAGGCACCGGCGCACAAGAACACCACCGTAGGCTTTGTACTGCTGATCAGCCTGCAGCGCGGATAAGGTGTGTCGATAATTCCGGTGAGGCCGGCCTGCGAAAGGCGGCTTCCTGCGCCTCCGGTGCTCACGTACTGAAAGAACGCTCCACTCCGGTTCTCGGAATCCACCTTTCTCGACTCGGCCTGACCTGAATCTCGTCACACCTTGAATCGGAGCGATAACAAAAAATCTCCAGCTGGGTTGCGGTTCCTGTCCGCTCACCCCTCCCAAGCGCTCTTCCAAATCTCTATATTGGGCCATGGAAAAGCGAATCTACCCCCAAGCCATCGAATCTGTCGTCATGCCGGAGCCTTTCGGCAAGCAGGACTTCCATGACGCCAAGAAGGCCGTCGCGGCGCTGCAGGCGCTCTACGACCGCAACACCAAATTCCTGCGCGATTCCTTCGCAGCGCTTGCCGCGGGCGGTGACGAGAGCAAGCGTTACCGGGCCTTCTATCCGCAGATCGGCGTTACCACGACGTCGTTCAGCCAGGTCGATTCGCGCCAAGCCTATGGCCATATGCCGACGCCCGGCCATTTCGCCACCACAATCACCCAGCCGCAACTGTTCGAGAACTATCTCATCGAGCAGCTTCGGCTGATCATGCGCAATCACGGCGTGACGGTGACGGTGTCGGAGTCGACCACGCCGATCCCGCTGCATTTCGCCTTCCTGGAAGGCACCTATGTCGACGGCGCGGCCGCCGAACGCATCAGGCGACCGATCCGCGACCTGTTCGACGTGCCGGATCTCGACGGAACCGACGACCAGATCGCCAACGGCACCTTCGAGGTGGCATTGGGCGAGCCGCGGCCGCTGGCGCCATTCACCGCGCAGCGCATCGACTATTCGCTGCACCGCATGACGCATTACACGGCGACCAGCCCGCAGCATTTCCAGAATTTCGTCCTGTTCACCAATTACCAGTTTTACATCGACGAATTCGTCGCGCGCGCCCGCGAATTGATGGCCGATGGCGACAGCGGCTATGTCGAGTTCGTCGAGCCCGGGAACGTCATTACCAGGAACGGAGCGACGGCTTCTGAAGGCACGCTGCCGCAGCGCCTGCCGCAGATGCCGGCCTATCACCTGAAGAAACCCGGCCATGGCGGCATCACCATGGTCAATATCGGCGTCGGCCCGTCCAACGCCAAGACGATCACCGACCATATCGCGGTGCTGAGACCGCATGCCTGGGTGATGCTCGGCCATTGTGCAGGCCTGCGCAACACGCAAGCGCTGGGCGACTATGTGCTGGCACATGCCTATGTGCGCGAAGACCATGTGCTGGACGACGACCTGCCGGTCTGGGTGCCGATCCCGCCGCTGGCCGAGATCCAGGTGGCGCTGCAGGAGGCGGTCGCCGAAGTCACCGGCCTATCCGGCTACGACCTCAAGCGCATCATGCGCACCGGGACCGTTGCCACCATCGACAACCGCAACTGGGAGCTGCGCGACCAGCGTGGACCGGTGCAGCGCCTGTCGCAGTCGCGCGCCATCGCGCTCGACATGGAATCGGCCACCATCGCCGCCAACGGCTTCCGCTTCCGCGTGCCTTACGGGACGCTGCTATGCGTCTCCGACAAGCCGCTGCATGGCGAGTTGAAGCTGCCCGGCATGGCGACCGAGTTCTACAAACGCCAGGTGGCGCAGCATCTCACCATCGGCATCAAAGCGATGGAGAAGCTCGCCGAAATGCCGATGGAGCGGCTGCATTCGCGCAAGCTCAGAAGTTTTTCCGAGACGGCGTTCCAGTAGCCAGGTGCCGGCCAGCCACCGGCGAGGCAATCCGTCGTCTTGCTTGGGCCGCAATTTGGCCGATAAGCGGTCCGGATGAATGGCTGGGGCAGTCGGAGCAGATGACAACGGGCGGTGCGCGCTTGAGCATGATGGCTCAGCTGACATTCCTGGCGATGATGGCATGCTCGGCTGCGCTCTTGGCGGGGTTCTTCGGCGCGCTGCATCCGGCCTTCGATTCCTTCTCGCATTTCCGCATGCATTTGAGCGTGCTGGCCGCCTTGCTCGCGCTGGCCCTGCTTGCCGGCCCCTACCGGTTGCAGGCCGTCGCGGCGCTGGTCTTCGCCATTATCTGCTTCGCCACGACGACGAGCGCGCTGCCCAGATTGTCGACGCAGCAGGCGGTCGCAAAGCCGGTCGACCGGATCGTCTATAGCCTGCTGCAGATGAACCTGCGCTTCAACAATCCGACGCCGAAGAAGGTGCTGTCGCTGATCGGCAGGACCAATCCGGACGTCATCACGCTCGACGAAGTGTCCGGCATGTGGGCGAAGGAGCTTGGCTACATTGCCCGCGCCTATCCCTACCGCATCTTTTGCGATTATCCCAACGGCATATTCGGCGTCGCGCTGCTCTCGCGCCGTCCCTTCGCCGCCGGCACCGCGCCGCGTTGCGAGCCGCGTGGCGCGATGGCCATCGCCACGATCGATTTCAACGGCGTTCCGGTCGACGTCGCAGCGATCCATCTGAGCTGGCCGTGGCCGAAGGAGCAGTACTGGCAGATCAGCGAACTGGCGGAACCGCTGGCCGGGCTCGGAGAGACCGCGATCATGGCCGGCGACTGCAATGCCGTGCCGTGGAGCGCGGCGGTGCGGCGGGTGGCGCGGCTCAGCGGCATGACGCTGATGCCGTCGGCCGGTCCGACCTGGATCCACCGCACGCTGCCCGACTTCCTGCGCCGCTATGCGGGCCTGCCGATCGACCAGGTGTTCAGCAAAGGCGGGGTGACGATCCTGTCGTCGGCCCGGCTGGAGGATACCGGCTCCGACCATCTGCCGGTGCTGGTCGAATTCACGCTGCCGACCGACGGCAACGCGCCCGAGGACGAGCACAAATCGGCGCTGGCGGCGAACGACGCGCTGGCCAAGCCGCGCAGCTGATGTCCGCTTAATAGGCGACCGGCTGGAGTTTTCAGTTCTTCCCCCTCAATGCATTGACCAGTTTTTCGACATGACCGCCGTCGCGGTGCTCGCGCGCGTCGAAGGCATTCTGCCTGGCCTCGTAGTCGGCATAGATCGTGTCGATGCGGCGCCTGGCGTCCCAGCGAAGACCGGTGCAGAACCAGTTGTCCTGCCGCTCGAGCCCGGCAAGCGCTGTCTCGGTCGCCCGCATCATCTGCTTGGCGATACGGCCATGGGTGCGCTCATGTTGGCGCACGCCGGCCATGAAACGGTCCCAGCGCCTGCCCAGGACCGGGCCGGACGGCGACGTGCGACGCGGAAACGTATAGGTCAGGTCGATCGTGCCATTAGCCTGGCGCAGCCGGCAGATGCCGTTGTCCCGCTTCACGTCGAGATCCCAATGCACGGTATAGCTGGTCTCGGCGATGGCGCGCGTGGCATGGCCGTGCCGCGGCCCGAGGCCATCCATCGCCTCGATCAGTTCAGCACCGGTCCTGCCGGCGACGTCATAGCTGCGCACATGCACGGTCAGCTTGGTGCCGGCGGAGGCCGTCCCGCAAAAAAGCACACCGGCAGCAGCTAAAATCACCAGGCTGATGCGCCGCATCTCCGCCTCCTTGTTTTAGAGGCGAAGCAGACCACACTCGGCGCCCGGCTTCAACGGTCTCTGCCGATAAGGCGCGGCTCACATGCCTCGTAAACCGACCTCGCCGGCTTTGTCGGAGCGGCGGCCGAGACGCCCGGCCGGAGCGGCTCACATGCCCTGGTAGACGGGCCCCTCACCGCCTTGTGGCGGCACCCAGTTGATGTTCTGGTTCGGATCCTTGATGTCGCAGGTCTTGCAGTGGACGCAGTTCTGCGCGTTGATGACGAAGCGCACCTCCTTGGCCGACGGATCGGCGGCGGAGTTGCCGTCCTTGTCCACCCATTCATAAACGCCGGCCGGGCAGTAGCGGGTCGAGGGACCGGCGAAGACGTCGTGCTCGGAACGCTGCTGCAGCACCATGTCACCGACGATCAGGTGCACCGGCTCGTTTTCCTCATGGTTGGTGTTCGACAGGAACACCGAGGAGAGCCGGTCGAAGGTCAAGACGCCATCCGGCTTCGGATAGGTGATCTTCTGATGCTTGGATGCCGGCTCGAGCGTCGCATAGTCGGCCTTGCCGTGCTTCAGCGTACCGAAAGGCGAGAAGCCGAACAGCGTGTTCAGCCACATGTCGAGACCACCGATGCCGACGCCGACAATGGTGCCGAAGCGCGACCAGAGCGGCTTGACGTTGCGGACCTTCTTCAGGTCCTTGCCGATGTCGCTGCCGCGCCACGCCTCCTCATAGGAAGCGAGCTCGTCATTGGCGCGGCCGCCGGCGATCGCCTCGGCCACATGCTCGGCCGCCAGCATGCCGGAGAGCACCGCGTTGTGCGAACCCTTGATGCGCGGCACGTTGACGAAGCCGGCAGCGCAGCCCATCAGCACGCCGCCCGGAAAGGACAGTTTCGGCACCGACTGCCAGCCGCCCTCGGTGATGGCGCGCGCGCCGTAGCCGATGCGCTTGGCGCCCTCGAAAGTGCCGGCGATCGCCGGATGGGTCTTGAAGCGCTGGAATTCCTCAAAGGGCGACAGATAGGGGTTCTTATAGTTCAGGTGGACGACGAAGCCGACCGCCACCTGGTTGTCCTCGAGATGGTAGAGGAAAGAGCCGCCGCCGGTCTTCATGTCGAGCGGCCAGCCGAAGGAATGCTGAACCAGACCCGGCTTGTGGTTTTCGGGCTTGACCTGCCAGAGCTCCTTGAGGCCGATGCCATATTTGCCGGGTTCGCGGCCTTCGGAAAGTTTGTATTTGGCGATGAGCTGCTTGGCTAAGGAGCCGCGCGCGCCTTCGCCGATCAGCACATATTTGCCCATCAGCGCCATGCCGGGCGCGTAAGCCGGGCCATGCGTGCCGTCCTTCTCGACGCCCATGTCGCCGGTGATGACGCCGGTGACGGCGCCGGCCTCGTTGTAGACGAGGCTTGCCGCGGCGAAGCCCGGATAGACCTCGACGCCCAGCGCCTCCGCCTTGGTGGCGAGCCAGCGGCAGACATTGCCCAGCGAGACGATGTAATTGCCGTGGTTGTTCATCAGCGGGGGCATCAGGACGTTCGGCAGGCGAAACGAACCGGCAGGGCCAAGCACCAGGAAATGGTCCGCCGTCACCGGTGTCTTGAACGGATGATCGCTCTCCTCGCGCCAGCCGGGCAGCAGCCGGTCGATGCCGATCGGATCGACGACGGCGCCGGAGAGGATATGCGCGCCGACCTCGCCGCCCTTCTCGAGGACGACGACGGAGAGGTCCGGGTTAAGCTGCTTCAGACGGATCGCGGCGGCAAGGCCGGCGGGACCCGCGCCGACAATCACCACGTCGAATTCCATGCTTTCGCGTTCGATATCGCTCATCGACCCCTCTATAGCTTGCCGCATTCTCGCATTGTGCTGGCTCACGCGCTGCATAGCGCATCAATTCGCGACGCGAAACCGGCGCTGACATGACAACGCCAATTTCGACAAAAAGTCGCGGTTTTCCCTACGAAAAGGCAGCAGCGGAGACCATGGCCAAGCATAGGCCAGCGCCACTTGGTTAACAGGCCAGGCGGCGACGGCATGTTTTTAATTGTTCGACGGCGTGGTTATCGGCAATACTTCGCGTCATGCGCAGTCCAGAGCCAGCCGGCTTTTCATCGAAGCGCTTACTCTTCACGCCAGGCGCGGCCTGGCGCGCGGTTCTTCCGCTCCTCTTTTTGACCGTGCCGGCGGAGGCCGATCCGGTGAAGGTCTGGGCGACCGGCGCCTATTCCTTCTCCGACGAGCTGGGCGGCTTCCGCATCACCGGCGCCTCCGGCATCGGCACCAAGGAAGACCCGCTGATCATCAAGGAAGAGCTCAACACGGCAACGCCGGTCACGCTGACCATCCGCGCGACCAAGCCGATCGAGCCCTTTGGCAAGGCCGGCCAGGTCGCCAACGGCGTGATGTATATGCGCATCGACGTGCTCAACAACAGCGCGCTGCCCTGGGTAGAGTTCCAGTTCGAGCTGCAAGAGATCCTCGACCAGCCGAGCGTGTTCGGCGACGGCCTGTCATTCGACCAGCGCAACAAGACGCCCGACAACATCTGGTCGAGCAACTTCGCCGATTTCGAGCGCAAGTTCGAACCTTACGACCAGCTGCTGTTCAAGAACGGCAAGGTCGACCCGCTGAAGACGGCGACCTTCGATTTCCTGGTCACCGACTACACGCCGCGCTGGACGTTTTATATCGTGCAGGATCCGCGCATACCCACTGGGTGAAGTACGCCGGTATTCAAGTCGGAGCTGACAACTTGCAAATCGACGCCGCGCGGACAATGGTGGCGCCATGACTGCCGCCTCCCCCAGCACACCAGCCGGAATCGCCGAACTGCTCGCCTTCTATGCCAGCGCCGGCGTCGACGACGCGCTCGAAGACGCGCCGATCAACCGGTTTGCCGAAGCGGCGAAGTCGGCCGAACGCAGGCCTGCCGAGCGGACGCCAGCCGCGCCGCGCCGCGAAGCCGCGCCCGAAAGCCGAACGGCACCCGAGCAGGCCCCGGCACGAGTCGAGAACCCGCCAGCGCCCTTATCCGGCCTCGACGCCGCCAATATTCCGGATGCACCGGCCCGGGTGCCGGCGGCCGCGGCCGTTCCCGACGAGGCACAAGCGGCTGCGGCCCGGCAACTCGCGGCAAGCGCTTCGACGCTGGATGAACTGCGCCAGCACATGGCTGCCTTCGACGGCTGCAATCTCAAATTCACGGCCAAGAACCTGGTCTTCGCCGACGGCAACCCGAACGCCGACCTGATGCTGGTCGGCGAGGCGCCGGGCCGCGACGAGGACCTCGAAGGCCTGCCCTTTGTCGGCCGCTCCGGCCGGCTTCTCGACCGGATGCTCGCGGCGATCGGCCTCGACCGTGGTTCGGCCTATATCGCCAACGTCATTCCGTGGCGGCCTCCGGGCAACCGCACGCCGACGCCGCACGAGACGGAAATCTGCCGGCCTTTCATCGAAAGGCAGATCGAGTTGGTCAATCCCAAGGTGCTGATCAATCTCGGCGGCCCATCGGCCAAGACGCTGCTCAACACGACTGAGGGGATTCTGCGCCTGCGCGGCAACTGGCGGGTGCACACGACTGCATCGGGCATAGCCATTCCGGCGATGCCGACGCTGCACCCGGCGTATCTGCTCAGAACGCCTGCGCACAAGAAGCTGGCCTGGCGGGATTTTCTCGAGGTCAAGGCAAAGTTGAGGGGGCTGGCGTGAGCGCCCTTCCCTTCTCCCCTTGCGGGCTAAGGTAGAGCTATAACCTTCCAAGTAATTGAATCACGTCTCTCGCCCCCGTACTCCTCCCCCGATGACCACATCCGAACCCTCCGCCGGCAGCCTGATCCGCGAGTGGCGCATGCGGCGGCGCATGAGCCAGCTCGACCTCGCCATGGAAGCCGATATCTCGCAGCGGCATCTTTCCTTCGTCGAGAGCGGCCGCGCCCAGCCGTCGCGCGATATGGTGTTGCATCTGGCTGAGCAGCTGTCGATCCCGCTGCGACAGCGCAACCAGCTCCTGCTCGCCGCGGGCTTCGCGCCGAGCTTCAGCGAAAAGCCGCTCACCGACCCAACGCTTGCGCCAGCGATGGCCGCGGTCGAGACCGTGCTCAAGGGCCACGAGCCCTTTCCGGTACTGGCGGTGGACCGGCACTGGAACCTCGTTTCCGCCAATGGCGCGATCGCCCCGTTCCTTGCCGATATTTCCGAGCCGTCCCTGCTCCAGCCGCCGGTCAATGTGCTGAGGCTCAGCCTTCATCCGGGCGGCGTGGCGCCGCGCATCGTCAACCTGGCGGAATGGCGCGCGCATCTGCTGGAGCGGCTCAATCACCAGAACGACGCCACCGGCGACCCGGTGCTGATCGAGCTGGAGCGCGAATTGCGGACCTATCCGTCCGGGCTGAAGAGCGGCCGGCCGGGGCCGGTCGAGCCAAGCGGCATCGTCCACCCGCTCAAGCTCGCGCATGGCGATGCGGTGCTTTCCTTCATCAGCACCATCACCGTCTTCGGCACGCCGCTCGACGTCACCCTGTCGGAGCTGGCGATCGAATCCTTTTTCCCGGCCGACGAGCAGACACGGGCGGTGCTGGTGCGGCTGGCGAAGGAGCGGAGCTCTCAATAGCTCAAAGTTAGAAGGCCGTGGGACAGCACCCCCCCTCTGTCCTGCCGGACATCAGGACAGAGGGGGGTGAAGGAACTCGGGGCATGAGATTCACGCAGCGGAACTATCCCTGCGGCGTTGCGGCTTTCCTGGTGCGCGTGCGCTCCAGGCCGAGCTGCCGTTCGCGCCAGATGATGAAGATGCCGGCGGCGACCACGATCACGCCGCCGGCAAGCGTGTTGAGCGAGGTTACGTCGCCGAAGACGAAATAGCCGACGACGACGCCGAGGATCATCGAGGTATATTCGAACGGCGCCACAACCGAGGCTTCGGCGTGGCGGTAGGCCGCCGTCATCAGGATCTGGCCGAGCCCGCCGCAGAAGCCCGCGACGACGAGCAGCGCAGCCTGCATCGGCGTCAACGCCTGCCAGCCGAAGGGCAACGTGAAGAGCGACAGCACCGAAGCCGTCGAGGAGAACCACAGCACGATGGTCGCCGTCTTCTCCGTCTGTACGAGATTGCGCACCAGAAGCATGGCGACCGCCGAGATCGCCGCGGCGATCAGCGCGGCCATGACGCCCAGCACCACCTGGTCATCGAGGCCCGCGCCCGAATTGAGCAGCGTCAGTTCCGGCCAGGAGATGATCAGCACACCGGCAAGACCGACCGCGACCGCGCTCCAGCGATAGACGCGGATCGTCTCGCCGAGGAAAACCGAGGAGAACACCACGACCAGCAGCGGCTGCGCATAGTTCAGCGTGATCGCCTCGGGGAGCGGCAGCCTGGTCAGCGCGAAGAAGCCGAGCCCCATGGCGCCGACACCGACCAGGCCGCGCGCGATATGGTTAAACGGCCGCCTGGTCGTGAACGCGGTGGCGAGCTCGCCCTTGAAGGCCAGAAACGCGATGATCGGGAAGATGGCGAAGAAAGAACGGAAGAAGACGATCTGCCCGGCCGGCACGTCGCCGGCCGTCTTGATGCAGGTCTGCATGCCGATGAAAACCGTCACCGAGACGATCTTCAGCGTGATGCCGCGCAGCGTGTTGTGGCCGACGGCATGATCGACGGTCATATTGCCTCGGAAGAAGGGTCGGAAAACGAAGCCGCGAAATAGGCCAAGAGCAATTCCAGGAAAAGTGTGTAACGGTTTTCCGTCCGGAATTGCGAAACACAACCTATGCCGCAGTTTTGTCGAGTGGCCGTTTCGTGTAAAGAGCGCGCACCTTAAAATTCTTGGACCAGCCAAGCTGGCCTTCCGCCCGAAATCGACAGGAAAAGTCTAGGAATGCGCACCGATACCGGCCATGTCTTCAGGCTCGAAGACTATCGCCCCAGCGACTATCTCATCCCCGCAACCAGCCTGGACTTCCGCCTGTCGCCGGACGCGACCCATGTCACCGCGCTGCTCACCATCGAGCGACGCGAGGACATCGCCGCCTCGGCGCCGCTGGTGCTCGACGGCGACGGGCTGACGCTGCTCGGCGTTGCCATCGACGGACGTGCGCTTCCGACCGGCGACTATGAGGCGACGCCGGACCGGCTGACGATCCTGAAGCCACCCGCGGCGCAGCGCTTCGAGCTGCGCCTGGAGACGGAGATCGCGCCCTCGCGCAACGAGGCGCTGATGGGCCTTTACCGCTCCAACAACGTCTATTGCACGCAATGCGAGGCCGAGGGCTTTCGCCGCATCACCTATTTCCTCGACCGTCCCGACATCCTGTCGGTATACACCGTGCGCATCGAGGCCCCGCACAACGAGGCGCCGCTCTTGCTTTCCAACGGCAATCCCGTCGAACGCGGCGCGCTCGCCGACGGCCGGCACTACGCGGTCTGGCACGACCCCTTCCCGAAACCCTCCTATCTTTTCGCGCTGGTGGCGGGCGCGCTCGGCAGGGTGGCGGGCAGCTTCACCACAATGTCCGGCCGGGAGGTCGAGCTCGGCATCTATGTGGAGCCCGGCAAGGAGCGGCTTGCCGGCTATGCGATGGACGCGCTGAAACGCTCGATGAAATGGGACGAGGAGGCTTTCGGCCGCGAATACGATCTCGACGTCTTCAACATCGTCGCCGTGTCCGATTTCAACATGGGCGCGATGGAGAACAAGGGCCTCAACGTCTTCAACGACAAATATGTGCTGGCCGACGAGGAGACCGCGACGGATGCCGACTTCGCCAATATCGAAGCGATCATCGCGCATGAATATTTCCACAATTGGACTGGCAACAGAATCACTTGCCGAGACTGGTTCCAGCTCTGCCTGAAGGAAGGGCTGACGGTTTACCGAGACCACGAATTCTCCGCCGACCAGCGTTCGCGGGCTGTGAGGCGCATCGCCGAAGTGCGCACGCTGCGCGCGCACCAGTTCCCGGAAGACCAGGGGCCGTTGGCGCATCCGGTCAGGCCGCGCCGCTACCGCGAGATCAACAACTTCTACA
Source organism: Mesorhizobium sp. CA4 (assembly GCF_020165075.1). NCBI lineage: Bacteria > Pseudomonadati > Pseudomonadota > Alphaproteobacteria > Hyphomicrobiales > Phyllobacteriaceae > Mesorhizobium > Mesorhizobium sp. CA4. The sequence goes on along the minus strand of NZ_JAIUHK010000017.1, from coordinate 53,596 downwards.
CGGCGACCGTCTACGAAAAGGGTTCGGAAGTGGTGCGCATGATCCGCACCATCCTCGGCGCGGAGACCTTCCGTGCCGGCATGGACCTCTATTTCGAGCGGCATGACGGCCAGGCCGCGACGATCGAAGACTTCTTGAAAGTCTTCGAGGACGTCTCGGGCCGTGACCTCGCGCAATTCGCGCTTTGGTATCACCAGGCCGGCACGCCGAACCTGACTGTGAGCTCCACGCACAATGCGGCGGCCAAGGAGTTCACACTGGAGATCGAACAGTCGGTGCCGCCGACGCCGTCCGAAAGCCGCAAGCGGCTGATGCATATTCCCTTAGCCTTCGGCCTGGTCGGCGCCAACGGCAAGCCTGTCACCTGGACGGCCGTGGAGGGCGCAACTGTCGATGACGGCGTCATCCATATCCGAAAGCGCCGGCACACAGTGCGATTTTCGGGCGTCTCGGAACGGCCTTCGGTGTCGCTCAACCGCGGCTTCTCGGCGCCGATCACGCTTTCGGTGCAGCAGAAGCCTGACGACCTGTTCTTCCTCGCGGCGCATGACAGCGATGCCTTCTCGCGCTGGCAGGCGTTCAACACGCTTTTGACCGACGCGCTGATCGCCGCCTTCCGCCAGATCCTCGGCGGCAAGCAGCCGGCCTTCGCGGCAAAGCTGGCCGCGCTGGCCGGCAGGATTGCCGGCGACGAGACGCTTGAGCCGGCCTACCGGGCCTTGGCGCTGGCGCTGCCCGGTGAAGCCGACATTGCCCGCGACATCGGCAAGGGCATCGACCCCGACGCCATCTTTGCCGCGCGCGAGGCGCTGGCGCGGACGATCTGCGAGGTGAATCGCGAGGCGTTCGCGGCGCTCTATGACAGGCTTGCCGACAAGGGCCCATTCAGCCCCGATGCTGCGAGCGCAGGACGGCGCGCGCTGCGCAACATTTTGCTCGACTACCTCTCGCTGCAGCCGGGTGGCGCGGGCCTCGCCGCGCGGCACTTCACTGCCGCCACCAACATGACCGATCGCGCCGCGGCGCTGGCGGTGCTGGCGCATCGCCACCCACGCACGGCCGAGGCCGAAGAGGCGCTGGCCGCCTTCGAGGCCCGCTATCGCGGCGACGCGCTGGTGCTGGACAAATGGTTCCAGATCCAGGCCGGCGTGCCCGGCGCGAAGACTGTCGAGAAGGTGCGCGAGCTGATGGGGCATCCGGCTTTCTCGATCGCCAACCCCAACCGGGTGCGTTCGCTGATCGGCACCTTCTCCAGCGCCAACCAGACCGGTTTCCACCGCGCCGACGGCGAAGGCTACCGCCTCTTCGCCGAGACGGTGCTGGAGGTAGAGAAGCGCAACCCGCAAGTGGCGGCGCGGCTGGCGACGGCGCTCAGGTCCTGGCGCTCGCTGGAGCCTAAACGGCAGGCCAAAGCGAGGCAGACACTGCTCGACATGGCGAAGGTTGAGAACCTGTCGGCTGATCTGCGGGATATTGTGGAGCGAACGCTGGCTTAGCGCTCTCTGCCTTCTGCTCCTGTGGGAGAAGGGAAAAGACAAATTTCAATCAACTTTTAATCTTTTTCGCCCGCGCCTCTGGACAAGGCGAATCGGCTTTGATTCTTTAATGGCGATTCGGGCGTGCGGCTTATCCGGATCATCCAGTATACGGCAGATCGGGGAGTGCCATTTATGGCCAAGGCGGACGCGTGGGGCGCGCCCGGAGGGAAGGCTTTTGCGCGTCGCAAGGCAAGGAACGATGGACTTGCCGGCAATACACGCCTGATCGCCGAACCAGCCTATCAGCGGCTCTTAGCCGCCGAGCCGCTGCTGCGCCGTTCGATCCCGGCTCTGATCATCATCTTCCTGATCGTCATCGCCGCGCTGCGCTTCGTGTCGCTGATGAACGAGCATGACGAGATCGAGCGCGACGCCAAGGCCGTGCTGGCGCTGGGCGCCGGCCAGATGGCGCAGGCCGTCACCGCCGACTCCAGCGCGGCCGGTGCCAACGCCGTAAGCCTCCTGGAGAACACCAGCCGCCAGGGCGCCATGAGCCGCGCCCATGTGCTTGCCATCACCGACGCCGACTTCAAGGTCATCGCCGTCTCGCCGCTGTCCACGGGCTGGCAGGGCCGCGCGCTCGACAGCCTCGTGCTGGGCGGCCAGCCGCTGTTCATGTTCGGCGACCGCGCCGGCGTGATGGATGTCAGCATCTCAGGACAGGACTGGTTTGCCGCCGTCAGCCTCGGCGGCGATCGCAAACATGCAGCCGCCGTGCTGGTGCCGCAGGAAGCGGTGTTCGACAGCTGGCGCAAGTCGATGTCGCTCAACGTTACGCTGTTCGTGCTGACGGCAGGCGTGCTGATCGTCATCCTGTACGCCTATTTCGGCCAGGCGGCGCGTGCCCAGGCCGCGGATCGCATCTATCTCGAGGCGCATCAGCGCATCGACATGGCGCTGGTGCGCGGCCGCTGCGGCCTGTGGGACTGGGACATGGTGCGCGGCAAGATGTACTGGTCGCGCTCGATGTACGACATGCTGGGCTACGAGCCCTGCGACACGATGCTTTCCTTCGGCGAGGTCGACGAGATCATCCATCCCGACGATGGCGACCTGTTCGAGCTCGCCAACCGCATCGTCGAACGCGAGATCGATCATATCGACCAGGTGTTCCGGATGCGCCATGCCGACGGACAATGGGTGTGGATGCGGGCCCGCGCCCAGGTGATCGATCCGGAAGCGCCGGAGATCCAGCTGATCGGCATCGCCGTCGACGTCACGGAGCAGCGGCACCTGGCGCTCCGGTCGGAAGCGGCGGACATGCGGCTCAGGACCGCGATCGAGAACATCAACGAATCCTTCGTGCTGTGGGATGCCGCCGAGCGGCTGATCATGTGCAATTCGAAATTCCAGAAGGACAATGGGCTGTCGGACCGCGACGTCGTGCCCGGCATTCTCCGCGACTCGGTGGAGGAGCGGATGCTGGCCTTCGCCTCGGAGCGCCGGCTCGCCAACGCCAACGGGCCGCAGGGCGGCGTCAGCTTCGAGCGCCAGCTCGCAGATGGTCGCTGGCTGCAGGTCAATGAGCTCAGGACCCGCGACGGCGGCATCGTCTCGGTCGGCTCCGACATCACCCAGATCAAGCTGCATCAGGAAAAGCTGGTCGATAGCGAGCGCCGGCTGATGGCGACGATCCACGATCTCAGCCTCGCCCGCCGCGCCGAGGAGGAACGCGCCAGCGAATTGGTCGAGCTCAACCGCAAATACATGAAGGAAACCGAGCGCGCCGAGGCAGCCAATCGGGCAAAATCCGAATTCCTCGCCAACATGTCGCATGAGCTGCGCACGCCGCTCAACGCCATCATCGGTTTCTCCGAATTGATGCAGCAGGGCCTGTTCGGGCCGCTCGGCTCGGAGCGCTACGAGGAATACGCGACCGACATCAACGGCAGCGGCAAATACCTGCTCGGCGTCATCAACGACATCCTCGATATGTCGAAGATCGAGGCCGGCCAGTTCTCGCTCGACCGCGAGGAGATCGACCTCTGCCCGCTGATCAGGGAGACGGTGCGGGTGATCTCACTGCAGGCGGCGGAAAAGTCGATCAATGTCGAGACGCGCATCGCCGACGCGATGCGGGTCTACGCCGACCGCCGCGCGATCAAGCAGATCGCCATCAACCTTCTTTCCAACGCGGTGAAATTCACCGGACAGGGCGGCAAGATCACGGTCAGGGCGCGCAACACCTCGGGCGCGCTGCTGCTCACCATCGAGGACAATGGCTGCGGTATCCCCAAGCAGGCGCTGAGCAAGCTCGGCCGGCCCTTCGAGCAGGTGCAGAACCAGTTCTCCAAGAACCACACCGGCTCGGGCCTCGGGCTCGCGATCTCGCGCTCCCTGGCCGAGCTGCAGGGCGGCGCGCTGAAGATCCGCTCGACCGAAGGCGTCGGCACCATCGTGTCGGTGCGCATTCCGCTGAAGAAGGCGCCAGCGGCGGTGAAGGCGGCGGCTTGATCAGAAGCGACCGGCACCGGGCTGAAGCAAACTTGAAAAAGTTATCCATTTTATCTATTTTGGATAAGAGGTGACTTTCCATGCGTGTGACATCGACGGAATTCCAGCAGAATGTGGGCCGCTTCCAGGACGCCGCTCAGCGGGCGCCGGTGGCGATAACCAAAAATGGCCGGACCCACACGGTGCTTCTTTCGGCCGCGATGTTCGAAGTGCTGGTCAAGGGCCGGGTCGCCCGCCCCGTCGAAGAACTTGACGATGAGACGCTGAAGGCTATTGCCGAGAGCGCGGTGCCCTCCCAGCATGACGAGCTGGATCAGATGCTCAAAGACTGGACGCCGTGAGCCTGTCCAAGCCTGTTCCCGGCCTGGTGATTTCCTATTCCTACCTGTGGTCGGACGAGCATAGGCAAGGCATCGAAGAGGGCCGCAAGAACCGCCCGTGTGCGATTGTAGCCGCACGTCGGATTGTGGAGGGACGTGAAGTCGTCACGGTGGTTCCGATCACGCATTCCCTCCCGGCCGATCCTGCCGATGTCGTCGAAATGCCTGCGCCTCTCAAGGCTTACCTTGGGCTCGATGATATGCCGTCATGGGTCGTAGTGAGCGAAACCAACGATTTCCTTTGGCCGGGGCCCGATCTCAGACCAATTCCCGGAAGCAGTCCCTTCCGCTTCCACTATGGAATGCTGCCGCCACGCTTCTACGCTCATCTGCGCGATCGGCTTCTGCAGGCACATGCGCGCCGCAAGCTCCGCCGCGTGCAACGCACCGATTAGTGTCGCGACCTCAGGGCCCTCCCGCACCCCGCAGAAGAAGGTAGAAGTCTTTCCTGACCTTCCGCGACGTCTCCTTGAGATGTGCCTCCAGCACGGCGAAATCCGGCAGGTCGGTGACCGCTAGAAGCAGGTCCGAAAGCCCCGGAGGGACATCGTCGCGCTGGAACTCGCCGGTTAGGCAAAGCCTGATCATCTGGGTCAGCGCCAGATACAGCCGGTAGGCTTCGCCAAGTTCTTCACGGATATCGGCGCCTGCGAAACCGGCGGCCAGCCGCGCCAGAATGTCGGCTGTCGTCGTCACCCTACGGCCGGGTTCGACATTGCCGGTGATGACCGCAATCTGGGCGATGAATTCGAGATCGATGAGCCCTCCGGGGATCAGCTTGATGTCCCAGAGGTCGCGCGGCGGCTTCTCCTTCTCGATCAGTGCCCGCATGTCCGAGGCTTCGGCTTTCACCTTGGCGGCATCGCGCGGCTGCGCCAGCACCGCCGCCACTTCCGTCTCGAGCTCGGCGCAGAGCTCAGCATCGCCACCGATGGCGCGGGCCCGTGCCAGCGCCATATGCTCCCAGGTCCAGGCGTCCTGGCGCTGATATTTCTTGAACGCGTCGATATGGGTGGCGACCGGTCCCTTGTTGCCGGAGGGGCGCAGGCGCAGGTCCAGATCGTAGAGCACGCCTTCGGCCGTTGGCGCCGAGACGGCGGCGATCAGGCGCTGCGTCATGCGGGTGTAGTAATGCGAGGGCGCCAGCGGCTTCTCGCCGTCGGAGTCCTCGGCATCGGCATCATGGTCGTAGAGCAGGATGAGATCGACATCCGAACCCGCCGTGAGCTCGCGGCTGCCGAGCTTGCCCATGCCGAGCAGCGCCACCCTGCCGCCGGCGATCCTGCCATGGCGCAGCGCGAATTCGCCGATCACCGCGTTGAGCGCCGCCTCGATGGTGAGGTCTGCGAGATCGGAGAAGGCGCGCCCCGCCCGCGCCGGATCGATAGAGCCGGCAAGCAGGCGCACGCCGATCAGGAATTTCTGCTCGGAGGCGAAGATGCGCAGCCGGTCGAGCACATCCTCGTAGGCGCGGTCGCCTTCGATGAAGGCGGCAAGCCGGGCCGAGAGATAGGCGCGGTCCGGTAGTTCAGTCAGCAATGCCGGATCGAGCAGGCCGTCGAAGACGTGCGGGCGGCGCGTGATGATGGCTGCCAGCCGCGGCGCGGCGCCCATGATGGTCGCCATCAGCTTGAGCAGCGCCGGGTTCGACTGCAGCAGCGAGAAAAGCTGGATACCCGCCGGCAGGCCGGCGAGGAACTCGTCGAAGCGCATCAGCGCCTCGTCGGCGCGCCGCGTCTGGCCGAAGGCTTTGAGCAGCGCCGGCGTCAATTCCGTCAGCCGCTCGCGGGCTTCGGCCGATTGCGTGACGCGGTAGCGGCCGAAATGCCAGCCGCGGATGACACGGCAGATGTCACTCGGCCGCTGGAAGCCCAGGCGATGCAGCGTCTGCAGCGTGTCGGGATCGTCGACATCGCCGGTGAAGACCAGATTGCCGACGCCGGCCGACAGTTCCGGAGCGGTTTCGAACAGCGCCGCATAATGGCGCTCGACCTGCTGCAGCGAGACGCGGAAGGCCTGCGTGAATTCCGCCTCGCCGGCAAATCCCAGCATCAGCGCGATGCGTTTCAGCTCCTCGTCTTCCTCCGGCAGGATATGCGTCTGCTCGTCCGCCACCATCTGAATGGCGTGCTCGACGCGGCGCAGGAACCAGTATTGCCGAGTGAGCGCGTCGCGCGCGTCGGCAGTGATCCAGCCCCGCGCGGCGAGCGCTGCTAGCATCGGCACCGTCTCGCGGCCGCGCAGTTCCGGGAAGCGGCCACCGGCAATGAGCTGCTGGGTCTGGACGAAGAACTCGATTTCGCGGATGCCGCCGCGGCCGAGCTTGACGTTGTGGCCCTTCACCGCGATCTCGCCATGGCCCTTGTGGGCATGGATCTGGCGCTTGATCGAATGGACGTCGGCGATCGCCGCATAGTCCATATATTTACGCCAGACATAGGGCTGCAATTCCTTGAGAAAGGCCGCGCCCGCGGCGAGGTCTCCGGCAACCGGCCGCGCCTTGATCATGGCCGCGCGCTCCCAGTTCTGGCCGCGCGCCTCGTAATAGCGAAGTGCCGCCTCGACGGGGATCGCCAGCGGCGTCGAGCCCGGATCCGGGCGAAGCCTCAGATCGGTGCGGAAGACATAGCCATGCTCAGTGCGGTCCTGGAGGATGCGCACGAGACGACGGGTGAGCCTGGAGAACAGCTCGGTCGCGTCGAGTGGATCGATGACGGCCGGCGCTTCCGGATCGAAGAAGACGACGAGGTCGATATCGGAGGAGAAATTCAGCTCATGCGCGCCGAGCTTGCCCATGCCGAGCAGGACCCAGCCCGAACCCTTCGCCGGTTCCGCCGGACTCGGCAGCTTGAGCTTGCCTTGCCGGTGCGCGTCGAGCAGCAGGAAATCGACGGCGGCTTTTGTGCAGGCATCGGCTAGATCGCTGAGACGGCGCACCGTCACCGATGTCTCCGCTTCACCCGAAAGATCGGCCAGCGCGATCAGGAAATGCCCTTCGGTCTTCCATTGCCTGAGCGCCATCATCAGGCTCGATTCGGAGGCGTCGTCCGCGCTGGCCGCGCCGCCGATCGCCTCGCCGATGGCGCCGAGCCGCGCTTCGATTTTCCGGTCGAACAGCGTGTCGAGAATTTCCGGCCGCCGGCGCGCGACATCGCGCAGGAAGGGCGAGAGGTCGAAGACGGCCGCCAGCAGGTCCTGCAGCGGCTCCTCGCCCGTCAGGAACGCAGCAAGGCGGGAAAGCCCCTCTTCCTCGGCGGCATCGGCGATTTCCGACAACTCGCGCCGGGCATGCTCCGCATCCAAAGGGCGGAGTGCCAGCGTGGGGCTAAGCCGGAATTCGGATTCGATTTTCTTATTCGCCATTTATCCGCGCCATCAATGCGTCTCCCGCAACGGGAAACTCATGACCACGGACAATCCGGGATTGGCGGGCAAAAGATCAAGCCTTCCGTTGTGGAAAGTCATGATCGCCTTGGCCAGGCTGAGGCCGAGACCCGAGCCCGGCTGCGAGCGGCTCTTTTCCAGGCGCACGAAGCGCTCGGTGGCCCGGGCACGATCGGCGTGGTCGGGAATGCCGTGGCCATTGTCGGTGACGGTAAGCTTGATCTCATTGCCGGCGCGCTCCAGCGCCAGCCGCACTTTTGGCGTCTCGGCAGCGTCGGTCGAGTATTTGATGGCGTTGTCGACGATGTTGGACAGCGCCTGGCCGATCAGCTCGCGGTTGCCGTTGATCGTCAACGCCTCGGGCGCGGTCGCTTCCAGCGCGACGCCCGCTTCCTCAGCCACCGGCTCGTAGAGCTCGACGACATCGCTCACCGTGGCGGCGAGATCGACGGGGCCGGTCTGTTCCGAGGAATAGCCTGCCTCCAGGCGCGAGATCATCAGGATGGCGTTGAACGTCTTGATGAGCTGGTCGGATTCCGCGATCGTGGCTTCCAGCGCCTGGCGGTAATCCTCGATCTTGTGCCGGCCGGCGAGCGTCGCCTCGGCGCGGTTGCGAAGTCTGGTCAGCGGCGTTTTCAGATCATGGGCAATGTTGTCGGAGACCTGCTTCAGCCCCTCGTTCAGCATGGCGATCCTGGCCAGCATCGAATTGAGATTTTCCGACAGGCGGTCGAATTCGTCGCCGGCGCCGGTGACCGGCAGCCGTCCGGACAAATCGCCGCCCATGATGCGACGGCTTGCGTCCGAGACGCTGTCGATGCGCTTCAGCGCGGCGCGCCCGACGAAGAACCAGATCAGAATGCCGCCAAGTCCCATCATGCCGAGCGCCAGGGTCAGCGCGCGGCTGATGACCGCGCGGAAGCGCTCGGGTTCACCGAGGTCGCGGCCGACCAGCATGATCATCTGGTTGGGCAGCCTCAGCACCAGCGCGATCGCGTTGTGGCCCTTTTCCCCTGTCGACTGGGGAGTATTGGCGCTGTCGCCGGTCTGGGGTGCGGGCTGGTCGGTAGCTCCACTGCGCAGCCGGTCGAGCTCGCCCTCGCCGAAGCGCTGGTAGGAGAAGGGCTCCGTCGTCCAGCCCTCGGTCTCGATCACCCCCGGCTCCAGGCTCTGGACATTGCCGGTCAGGATCTGGCCATTGGCATCGGCGATCAGATAGAGATTGGCGCCGGGCTGGCGCGAGCGGGCTTCGACGACGCGCACCAGCACCGGCAGGCCGCCGCGCTGATAGGCGCGGGCCAGGCCCAGAACCTCGTCGTTGATGGTCTCCTGCGTCTGCGCGGTCAACATGCGCGCCGACAGCGACGTCATGTAGAGGACGAGCAGCACCGCGCAGAGCGCAAAAAGCAGAAGATAAAGCGCCGAAAGCCGGGCCGCCGTCGTCTTCATGATGGCCGGCAGGGAAAGAGCCATCTTGCTCCCTAGCCGCCTTTCAGCATGTAGCCGGCGCCGCGGATCGTGTGCAGGATCGGCTTGTCGAAGCCCTTTTCGATCTTGCCGCGCAGGCGCGAGACATGGACATCGATGACATTGGTCTGCGGATCGAAATGATAGTCCCAGACATTTTCCAGAAGCATGGTGCGCGTCACCACCTGGCCGGCATGGCGCATCAGATATTCGAGCAGGCGGAACTCGCGCGGCTGCAGCGTGATCTCGCGGCCGGCGCGCTTGACCGAATGCGACAGCCGATCGAGCTCCAGATCGCCAACGCGGTAGACGGTCTCGGACTCGCGCGCGCTGGCTCGGCGGTTCAGCACCTCGACGCGGGCGAGCAATTCGGAAAAGGCGTAGGGCTTGGTGAGGTAATCGTCGCCGCCGGCGCGTAAGCCCGTGACGCGGTCGTCGACCTCGCCCAGCGCCGAAAGGATCAGCACCGGCGTGGTGTTGCCGCGCGAGCGAAGGGCGGCGATCACCGACAGGCCATCGCGGCGCGGCATCAGCCGGTCGACCACCATCACGTCATAGTCGCCGGCATCGGCGAGCGCGAAGCCGGTCTCGCCGTCGCCGGCGATATGGGCGGTGTGGCCCGCCTCGGCGAAGGCTTTCTGCAAATAGTCCGCCGCCTCGCGATCGTCTTCCATGACGAGAATCTTCATGGAGCCGTTATACGCGATTTCATTGGAAGATTGAGGGGCAGTCATTCTTCATGCCTTGCACTCATTAGTCGCATGTCTTCTTCCCAAACCGGCGACCACTTTTTTGGCGACAAGCATTTCGTTCCGCATGTCGTGATCCCAAAACCGGTGCCCACTTTTGGGCGACATGCGATAAGCGGCAGCGGGTGATGGGAAACCCGCTGCCGCCGGGAGCGAAACACGGTGACTGACTTACGTGCTCGGCCCCATGTTTCCCCACGGCGGCTCGGGGTGTTGATACCGCCATGAGGAAAGCTGAAAGTCGATGTCAGCCCTTGCCGACCGGCAGCGCGACGAAGCGGTTCGAGTCGTCGCGGGTGATCTGCATCAGCACGGCCTTGCGGCCGGCCTTTGCGGCATCAGTCATCGCCTTGGAGACATCGTCGGTGGTGTTCACCTCGTTCGAGTTGATCGAGGTGATGACGTCGCCGGGCTGGATGCCGCGGTCGGCTGCGTTGCTGTCGGGATCGACGTCGGTGACCACGAGGCCCTTGCCATTGTCGGCCTTTGTGACGGTCAGGCCGAGATCGGCAAGCGTGTCGGGTTTAGCGGCGGGCGCCGACTGCTTGTTGCTGTCGTCGCTCGACGCCTGCTTGTCGCTCGCGGGCAGCGTGCCGAGATCGACCTTGACCGCTTCTTCCTTGCCGTTGCGCCAGACGGTAACATCGACCGATTTGCCCGGCGCGAATGCGCCGATCATGCGGGCGAGCTCCTTCGGCGAGGCGACGTCCTTGCCGTCGACCTTGGTGATGACGTCGCCAGCGACGATGCCCGCCTTCTTGCCCGGACCGCCATCCTGGGCGCTCGAGACCAGCGCGCCCTTGTCCGACTTCAGGCCGAGCGACTCGGCGATGTCGGAGGTGACCGGCTGAATCTCGACGCCGAGCCAGCCGCGCTGAACCGAGCCGCTCTTCATCAAGTCCTGGACGACCTGCTTGGCGGTCGAGGCCGGGATGTCGAAGGCGATACCGACGCTGCCGCCCGACGGCGAGAAGATGGCAGTGTTGATGCCGATCACCTGGCCGTTGAGGTTGAAGGTCGGACCGCCCGAATTGCCGCGGTTGACCGAAGCGTCGATCTGGATGAAGTCGTCATAGGGGCCGGCGCCGATGTCGCGGCCGCGGGCCGAGACGATGCCGGCGGTGACGGTGCCGCCAAGGCCGAAGGGATTGCCGACGGCAACCACCCAGTCGCCGATGCGGACCTTGGAATCGTCGGCGAAGTCGACATAGGTGAACTTGTTGCCGCCGCCATCGACCTTGAGCACGGCAAGGTCGGTGCGCGGGTCGGTACCGATCAGCTTGGCGTCGAGCTCCTTGCCGTCATTGGTGACGACGCTGAAATCCGAGCCTTCCGACACGACGTGATTGTTGGTGACGAGATAGCCGTCTTCCGAGATGAAGAAGCCCGACCCTTGAGCGATCGGACGCGGCTGGCCGTTGCCATGGTCGCGGTGGTTGAAGCGGCGCATGCCGAACTGGCCACCCTGACCCTGGTCGCCGAAGCCGCGGAATTCCTTGAAGAAGCGGCGCAGCTGCGGATTGTCGGGCAGGTTGTCGAAGCCGTCCTGATCGTCCGAGCCGTCGTCGGCCGTCGGCTGGATCTTGGCCTTGACCTTGACGCTGACGACCGCCGGCGAGACATGCTCGACGACATCGGCGAAACTCGGCACCTGCGGGGCTTCGACGCGCACGGCATCGGCCAGCACGGGGGCGGTGCCGGTGGCAAGCGCGCCCGCGCCGACCCCACCGACAACGGCCAGGGAAGCGACGGCGGCCATAAGGCGCTTTCGGGTGCGGGAATATGAATTGGGGGCAATGTTCATGGGATTTCGTTTCCTCTTTCGAAGGGATGCACTCAGGCGATGCATCCTCGGGCAAGAGAATTAGAGAGCCGCACATTACGGCGCCATTTCCACTACATGAAAGTTTTGTAATGTTGGGGATTGGCGACGATGCGCGGGATCACGAGGTCAAAATGACCAAAGGCCGTACCAACGAACTCGAGTCTCAGTCGAATCGGGGACCAAGACGATCGAAAGCATCAAGCGCACGATAGCCAAGGGCGGTTGCGATCAATCGCCAAGCTCGGCGATGGCGCTAGTCGCGCAGCATCTTATCCAGCGCCGCCTGTTCCTCGGCGCTCAGGTTGCTGTCCGGCACAGTTCGGCGCGAGCGGGCGCTGAATACGATGAAGATGCCACCTGCGATAAGCAGGAGCACCGGCGTGCCCCACAAAAGCGCGTTGCGCAGGCTGAAGCGCGGCTTCAAGAGCACGAACTCTCCGTAGCGCGAGGCGACGTAATCCATCACCTGCTGGTCGGTGTCGCCGGCCACGAGGCGCTGGCGCACTAGGATGCGCAGGTCGCGGGCAAGATCGGCGTCGGATTCGTCGATCGACTGATTCTGGCAGACCATGCAGCGCAGACCTTCCGACAGCACGCGCGCCCTCGCCTCCAGCGCAGGATCCTGCAACACTTCGTCGGGCTTCACCGCCTGTGCCGCGCCGCCGAAAAACAGCGCCAGCAACAGGACCAGCGAGGCAAGTGAAAACCTCGCCCTCATGTCGGGTCCGCCAGGGCTGCGGCCGGTGTTCGCCGCTTTGCCGGCGCGCCGACGCGCAGGCGGCGGTCGAGCAGCGACATGGCCGCGCCCGCCATCATCACCAAGCCGCCACCCCATATCAGCGTCACCAGCGGCTTCCACCACAGGCGCACGACGACCGAACCGTCATTGTTCTCGTCGCCGAGCGACAGATAAAGCTGGCTCAATCCAATCGTCCTGATGCCGGACTCGGTCGTCACCGTCTGGCGCACCGGGTAGAAGCGTTTTGCGGAGTTGATCGCGCCATCGGCGTTGCCGTCGGCGCCCAGCAGCAGGAAGCGGCCGCGATCCTCGGTGAAGTTCGGACCTTTCTGCGGGGAGAGCCCTTCGAAACGCAGCGTGTGGCCGGAGAGTTCCACCGTTTCGCCAGGGCGCATAGAGAGGATCTTCTCGGTGCCGAAGCAGAGCGTGCCGACGATGCCGAGCAAGGTCAGCCCGAGGCCGAGATGGGCCAATGCCGTGCCGAAGACGGAACGCGGCAGGCCGGCGAAGCGACGAAGCATGACGGCCGGCGCCACGGAGCCGAAGCCGGATTTGACGGCAAGGTCGGTCAGCGCGCCGCCGACCAGCCAGACGGCAAGACCGACGCCGAGGGCGGCAAAGACAGAGGCACCGTTGATGAACAGGCCGGTGACCAGCATCGCGGCGATCGCCAGGGCGAAGGCCGCTATCAGCCGCTGCGAAGCGGCAATGGCGTCGCCGCGTTTCCAGGCAAGCAAGGGGCCGAACGGCACGATCGCGAGCAGCGGCAGCATCAGCGGGCCAAAGGTCAGATCGAAGAACGGCGCGCCGACCGAGATCTTGCCGCCGGTCAGCGCCTCCAGCGCCAGCGGGTAGAGCGTGCCGACCAGCACCGTTGCCGTGGCGGTGGTGAGGAACAGGTTGTTCAGCACCAGCGCGCCCTCACGCGAGATCGGATGGAACAGGCCGCCCGCCGTCAGCCGCGAGGCGCGCAGCGCAAACAGCGTCAGCGAGCCGCCGATGAAGAGCGTGAGGATGCACAGGATGAAGACGCCGCGCGCCGGGTCGGTGGCAAAGGCGTGCACCGAGGTGAGCACGCCGGAACGCACCAGGAAAGTGCCGAGCAGCGACAGCGAGAAGGTCAGAATCGCCAGCAGCAGCGTCCAGATCTTCAGCGCCGAACGCTTTTCCATGACGATCGCCGAATGGAGCAGCGCGGTGCCCGCGAGCCACGGCATGAAGGAAGCGTTTTCGACCGGATCCCAGAACCAGAAGCCGCCCCAGCCGAGCTCGTAATAGGCCCAGTAGGAACCCATGGCGATGCCGCCGGTCAAAAACATCCAGGCGACAAGCGTCCAGGGCCGCACCCAGCGTGCCCAGGAGGCGTCGATACGACCCTCGATCAGCGCCGCGACGGAGAAGGAGAAGCAGATCGAGAAGCCGACATAGCCGAGATAAAGCATCGGCGGGTGGATCGCCAGGCCGAGGTCCTGCAGGATCGGGTTGAGGTCGCGGCCTTCAATCGGCGCCGGATTGAGGCGGATGAACGGGTTGGACGTCGCCAGGATGAACAGGAAGAAGGCGGCGCCGATCATGCCTTGCACAGCCAGCACATTGGCCTTGAGCGTCGCCGGCAGATTGTTGCCGAAGACGGCGACCAGCGCGCCGAAGAAGGTCAGGATCAGCACCCACAGCAGCATCGAGCCTTCGTGGTTTCCCCAGGTGCCGGTGATCTTGTAGATCATCGGCTGCAGCGAATGGGAGTTCTCCCACACGCTCGCCACCGAGAAGTCCGAGCCCGCATAGGCGCTTGCAAGGGCGGCGAAGGACAGTGCGGTCAACGCGAAGCCGGTGACCGTGACCGGACCGCCGACCGCCATCAGCCGCTGGTTGCCGGTGCGGGCGCCGACGAGCGGCACCATCATCTGCACCAGCGACAGCGCGAAGGCGAGCACAAGCGCGAAATGTCCGGTTTCGACCATTAGTTCACCTTTGCCGCAGGTTCTGGCCGCAAAACCGCTTGGCACTTTTGCGGAACCTGCTCATCAGTTCGTGCTTTCCTGCCAGACGCCCTTGGCCTTCAGGCCGTCGGCGACTTCCTTCGGCATGTAGCGCTCGTCGTGCTTGGCCAAGACGCTGTCGGCAACGAAGACGCCGTCCGGGCCGAAGGCGCCCTCGGTGATGACGCCCTGCTCCTCGCGGAACAGATCGGGCAGGATGCCGGTATAGGTGACCTTGACCGATTTCTGCTTGTCGGTCACCGAGAAGGCGACGGTGGCGCCCTGCCCGCGCATGATGGTGCCCTTCTCGACGAGACCGCCGAGCCGGATGCGCTGGCCGGGCGGCACACTCGCCGTGGCGAGATCGGCCGGCATGTAGAAATAGGAGGCCTTCTGTCCCAGCGCATAGAAGGTGAGCCCGGCAGCGGCACCGAGGAAAGCCAGCCCCGCCAGGATCACCGACATCCGCTTCTGCTTGCGCGTCATTGCCTTACTCCGTCGCCGTCACGCCGAGCGAGGCGGCGAAGGCGGTGAATTTCTTGGCCTGTTCACTGTCCGCGCCAAAGGCGGCGACAGCGCGGCCGAGCGCGTCGCGCGCCTGGTCGGCCTTGCCAAGCACGACATAGGAACGGATGAGCCGCATCCATCCTTCCTCGTCGCGGGGATTCTGCTTCAATTTGCCGTCGAGACCGGCGACCATGGTCTCGATCATCGCCTGCCGGTCCTGCGGCGACATCTGCTGCGCGGCTTCCACCTGTTGCGCGTCGGGGCCGTTGGCCGGCGCGGCATCGGCGACAGCGGACTCCCCGGCCTCGACAAGCGCCTGCTGGACGGCGCTGCGCCAAGGCGAATCCGGCGCGAGTTGGCCGAGCATCTTTTGCCAGGTGGCAACGGCATCGGCCTTCTTGCCTTCCTGGGCGAGGCCCACCGCCAGGTAGAAATTCGCCTTGGCGTTGGCCGGATCGAGCTTCAGGGCTGCCTCGAAGGCTTTTTGAGCGTCGGCCGAAACGATGCCGCCTGCAGCGCCGGCGATCGCCTCGCCAAGACCCGACTGGCGCACGGCGCTGTCGCCGTCGAGGCGGATGGCGTTGCGGTAGGCGGTCACGGCGTCAGGAAAGCGCTGCAGCCGAAGATAGATCGGCGCCAGCACGTCCCAACCCTTGCCGTCCGACGGATTGGCGGCGAGATGGGCTTCAGCGCGGGCGACCAGTTCGTCGACCGAGGAATCGGCCGGGTTCTTGGCCAGACGTTCGGCAAGCGGCTGCGAAGGCAGATCGGGAGAGCCGAGCATGCCGTAAAGCCCCCAGCTCAGCAGGGGAACCGCAAGCACGGCCACGCTGGCGACCCATCTGGCGCTGCGCGAGGGCTTGGGCATTGCGGCGCCCGGTTGCACAGCCGCGCCCAGACGCAGGATGCGGCGGCCGATCTCGGCACGCGCCTCCTCGGCCTCGCCGGGCTGGATCAGGCCGCGCGCCATGTCGCGGTCGAGCTCGGACAGCTGGTCGCGATAGACTTCGAGATCGTGATCGCCGGCCGGCGACGCGCCTTTCATGCCGCCGGTAAGCGGCAACAGCACCGCCAGGCTGGCGCCCAGCGTGAGGATTGCGGCTATGACCCAGAACAGCATGCCCATTCCAATAACGGCAGAGCCCTGTCCTGCCAACACGACCAGCGTGCGACGCTTTGACGGCGGGCGCGCCGCCCGGCCTTGAACGAACTCAACCCGAGCAAATAATTAGGCAGGCCCGGCTTGTCTTCTAGCTCAGCGGCGTCCAGCTGCCGTCGGCGTTGCGGCAGGCCGTGCCGCGCGCGGTGACGCCCGCGCCGCTTGTATAGACGGTGTGGGTGTACTGGCGGCAATCCTGCGAGCCTACCCGGTAGGGCTGGGCCGCGACGACCTCGCCATAATGCGAGGAGTTGTCGCTCTTCCACGTCACCTTCTGGCCACTGGTGTTGTATTCCAGCGCCTTGTATTCCGCTTCCAAGCCCTTGCGCTTTTCGGCATCGCTGAGGCCCGAGCCGATCGACCCGCCGATGAGCCCGCCATTCATGGCCGAAACGATGCTGGTCGATACCTTGCCGCCGGTCGGCGGCGTGGAAACAGGCGTGACAGGAGAGGTCGGGCCACCCTTGCCCAGCGTCGTGCAGCCGGAAATAGCGAGCAGGGCGGAAACGAGCGCGACGCGAATCTTCATGCCGACAACCGGTTCTCTTCAGCGGGATGGAACTGGATGGACTGGGGGCGCGCCATCAGGAGGTTTTCATCGCCATAGTGTTGATATTTGTCGGAAATTTGGCCATTGGCAGCCGCACGCAAACCGATGAAAAACATCACTGAAGGCTCCGCAATCTCACCACCACCCTCAAGCCGCCCATGCCGGACCGTTCCAGCGCCAGCGAGCCTCCATACTCGTTGACGAGGTCGGCGACAATGGCAAGGCCAAGCCCCGTTCCCGGCTTCGTCTCGTCCAGTCTTTTGCCACGCTTCAATACCTCCCGGGCGCTGTCCTCGGGAATGCCCGGACCGTCATCCTCTATAACGATCTCAAACAGGTTGCCGCTCCCCGAAATAGTGGCGATCGTCACGGCAACAGAACTCTTTGCCCATTTCATCGCATTGTCGAGCAGATTGCCGAGCAGTTCCTCGAGATCCTCGCGCTCACCCGCAAAGACGATCTCGGCCGACGGCAGGGACAGCGTCAGCACGGTTTGCGGGTTGAGCTTGCGCAGAACGCGCACCATGCGCTCGACCAGCGGCGAAACCGGCGTGCGGAAGACGACGCTGTCGCGCTGCGCGGCGACACGCGCGCGCTGCAGATAGTGGTCGACCTGTTTCTGCATGGAGGCAGCCTGCTCGGCGATCAACTGGCCCTTGGCGCCGCCGAGCGCGCGCCCTTCGTTGATCAGCACGGCCAAAGGCGTCTTCAGCGAATGGGCAAGGTTACCGACCTGCGTGCGCGAGCGCTCGACGATGCGCCGGTTGTTCTCGATCAGCGCGTTGGTCTCGCTGGCCAGCGGCTCGATCTCGGCCGGGAAGCTGCCGTCGAGCCGCTGCGCGGTGCCTTCGCGCACCATGGCCAACGCGTTGCGGACCCGGCGCAAAGGCTGGAGACCCAGCAGAATGGCGATAGCGTTGATGGCGATCATGCCGACGCCGAACAGCGAGAGATAGGTGAGCAGGCGGCGCTGGAAGCTCGCGATCTCCTGTTCGAGCTCGCTGTGGTTGCCCATGACGCGGAAGCGGGCCGCGCGGTTCTTGGCGTCCAGCACGAACTCGCTCTCGAACACTTCGAGCCGCTCGCCCTTGATGCCTGCCATCGAGTAGCTGCGCTGGAAATTCGCGTTGAAAGGCACCTCCGCCACGCTCGGCGACGGCAGCGAGGTCGTCATCGAGGAGGAATGGATTTCGCCATGCACGCCTTCGGAGGCGGGCTCCACCGACCAGTACCAGCCGGAATTCGGCTCGGAAAAGCGCAGGTCGCCAAGGTCGGGCGAGCCGGTCAGCGCGCCGCTGTCGGAAATGCCGACGGAGCCGATCAGGTTGAACAGATGCGCCGAAAGCAGGCTGTCGAAGCCGCGTTCGCTGGCCTGGCGGTAAAGCGTGGTGATGAGGGTGAAGATGACGACCAGCGTCAGGATCGCCCAGATGGTTGAGAAGGCGATGACGCGAAAGGTCAGCGAGCGCGGCCAGAGCCGCAGCCTTGAAAGCCACGTTCTCATCGTTGGCTTCAGCGGTTCCGCGTCACGCCTCCGGCTCACGCATGCGATAGCCCATGCCACGCACGGTTTCGATCATGTCGATGCCCATCTTCTTGCGAAGTCTGCCGACAAACACCTCGATGGTGTTAGAATCGCGGTCGAAATCCTGGTCGTAGAGATGCTCGACCAGTTCGGTGCGCGACACCACCTCGCCCATATGATGCATCAGATAGGCGAGCAGCCGGAACTCGTGCGAGGTGAGCTTGAGCGGCACGCCGTTCACGTCGGCCTTGGACGCCTTGGTGTCCAGCCGCAGCGGTCCGCAGGTAAGCTCGGACGAAGCATGGCCCGCCGCGCGACGGATCAGCGCCCGGACCCGGGCCAGCACCTCCTCGATATGGAAGGGCTTTGTCACATAATCGTCGGCGCCGGCGTCGATGCCGGCGACCTTGTCGCTCCAGCGGTCACGCGCGGTGAGGATCAGAACCGGCATCTTGCGGCCGCCGCGGCGCCAACGCTCGACGACGCTGATGCCATCCATCTGCGGCAGGCCGATATCGAGGACCACGGCATCGTAAGGCTCGGTGTCGCCGAGGAAGTGCCCCTCCTCGCCGTCATAGGCGCGGTCGACCACATAGCCGGCATCGACCAGCGCTTCGGCCAGTTGCCGGTTGAGATCCTTGTCATCCTCGACGACGAGCACGCGCATGGGTTGAAGCCTGTTGTTGGGTAGAGGTATAGGCCGATTCCGCCGACCAGGGAAACGAGAGGGTCAGCCCATCGGAACGACGATTTCCGAGCGGCGCGGACGCTGTCCATCCTTACCGGGAACGAGCACGACGATGACGCAGACCTGCTGGCCGCCCCGCGTCACCTGCGAGGCCTTGGCCAACGTACCGCCATTCTGCGCGGCGACCTGCTGGCCGATCGCGTAGCAATCGTTGGCGGCAAGCACGACCGGTTGGTCGACCGACGGGTCGATGACCGGCATCGCCGTCGTCTGCGACACAAAGAGGCCGGCTGCGGCAAGCGCCAGCGCTGCTTTGCGGAGGTGAAAGCCAAAATTTTTCATGATCACGGTTCTAACGCATATGGGCTGAACGTGAAATGAACGGTGAACGATCGAAAATCCATGCCCGCCATTCCCCCTGCGCGTGCGGCCCCAATCCCGGCTTTGAATTCATAACCGGAAAAACAGTCGATCCGCTACGCTCTTTGGCCTGCCCATTCCGCCCCCCGCGCTACCTAGTGTAGAAACGCCGAACGGCCATGGGAGGATGCGATGACGCGCGAGGATATTGTCGATCTCTACCGGGGCTACATCGCCTGCCTGAATGACCAGGACTGGGGCAGTCTCGGCCGCTTCGTCGGCGAGGAGGTGCAGTATAATGGCGAGACGATCGGCCTTTCGGGCTATCGCCGCATGCTTGAGGGCGATTTTGAGGCCATTCCCGACCTGCGCTTCAACATCGAGCTGCTGATTTCGGAGCCGCCGCGCTTGGCGGCGCGCCTGCATTTCGACTGCCGGCCTAAGGGCGTGCTGTTCGGCCTGCCGGTCCACGGCAAGCGCGTCAGCTTTGCCGAAAACGTGTTCTACGAGTTCCACGACAGCCGCATAAGGGAGGTCTGGTCGGTCATCGACAAGGCCGCGATCCAGGCGCAGCTTTAGGGTGTGTTGATATTCAGGTGAGGCCGGCCTGCAAATGCCGGCTTCCTCCGCTTCCGGTGCTCACGTACCTTAAGTACGCTCCGCTCCGGTTCTCGGAAGCCACCTAGTTTGGTCGCTTCGCGCCCGTCTTCGACTCCGGCTCGGCCTGACCTGAATCTCAACACACCCTATGCGCTTTCCTGGGTCAGCGCGCGGAAGCGCAGCAACCCGTGATAGACCGCAAGGTCCTCGTCATAGCGCGCCTCGGCAAATTCCAGCGACAGCCGCGTCTGGCTGCGCGAGCCGATGGAAAGGGCGGCGCCATCGAGGCGCGCCTTGATACTGTCCATGATGAGGCGCGTCTCGGCCTCGCCTTGGGCTTTCGACCAGATATGCAAGGTGACAAGCTGGTCATTGTCATTGTCGGCGCCGGTCTCGAGGTCGAAGGCGCTGGTGCGGCCGTAGGTGACATGCGGATAAGCGGTCTTGGCGTCTGCACGCTCGAGCAGGCCCGCGCCGCCGAGCAGCGCCGACAGCGACGCGTCGGTTTTCAGCCTCAGGAACAAGGCCTGCATCAAATCGCCAGGCGCCGTCATCTACCGTCCATCGCCAAACATGTCTCCGCGCCACGCCAATCTCCGGCAACGTAGCCGCGCTCGCGATCCGATGCCAGATCGCGAATCGTCCCAGCTATAACGTGAACGGCGAAGGTCTCGAATTTGTTACGTTTTCGTCAAATCACGACACCGGAGCCGCGCCGCCTTCTTCGGTGCGCTTGGCAATGAACTCGTCGAGCACACCCGCAGTGGCGGCGGCGGAGGCTGGCGGCTGGAAGTCGGCGAGGATCCGCTTCCAGATGCCGGTCGCGCGCTCCGTCGCCGTCTTCGAACCGGATTGCGTCCAGTTGCCGAAATTCGACCAGTCGGCGACCAGCGGCTCGTAAAAGGCGGTGCGGTAGCGGGCCATCGTGTGCGCGGCCGAGAAGAAATGACCGCCGGGCTGCACTTCGGCAATCGCTTCGAAGCCGATGGCGTCGGCGTCGCCCGGCGTCGTGGCGCAAAGCTCGGCGACCGTCTGCAGCGCTTCGACATCGGTGATCAGCTTTTCCAGGGAGACGCTCAGGCCGCCTTCCAGCCAGCCGGCGGAGTGGATGCAGATGGTGGCGCCGGCCAACACCGAGCCCCATAGCGCGAACTGCGTCTCGTGCGCGGCCTGCGCATCGGAGACGTTGGCCGCGCTGCCGCCGCCGGAACGCCAAGGCAGGCCTGTATAGCGGGCGAGCTGCCCCGCCCCAAGCGTCGCCTTGATGTGTTCCGGCGTGCCGAAGGCCGGCGCGCCGGACTTCATGTCGACATTGGAGGAGAAGGAGCCATAGACCACCGGCGCGCCGGGCCGCACGATCTGGGCCAACGTCAACCCGGCCAGCGCCTCGGCATGCTGCAAGGTCAGCGCGCCGGCGACTGTGATCGGCGCCATGGCGCCGGCCAGGCAGAAAGGCGTGATGACCAGGACCTGGCCGGCCTTGGCGAAGTCGATGATGCCCTGCGCCATCGGGATGTCCAGCTGGCGCGGCGAGTTGGTGTTGATGACGGTGTAACAGTGGGCGCCGGCGCGGAACTCGTCGTGCGAAAGGCCACGCGCCAGGCGGATCATCTCGAAACCGTCCTCGACCTGCGGCGTGCCGCGCGCAAAGATGAAGGGGAACTTGTCCGACAGCGTCAGTTGCGCGCGGTTGACGGCATAGTGGCGCAAGCGGTTGTCGATGTCCTGCGGCTCGACGCAGGGCCCGAGCATGTGCAGCACGTCGAAATGCTGGACCAGCTTGACGAATTCCTCAAAAGCCTGGAGCGTGCCCGGCCGGCGTCCCCGCTCGAGATCGGTGACATTGGGGGCGCCGGAGCCGGCCAGAAAGGTCATCGAGCCGAGCTCGAGCGTCAGGTCGCGCGAGCGATCGCCGCCGAGTGCCGGAATGGAGCGCGGCGCCGAAGCAAGTGCTGCCTCGACCATGTCGCGGCCGATCCTGACCATCTGGCTGTCTTCGTCGACCAAAGCACCGGCCTTGGCGTAAATGGCGCGGGCCTCGGGCAGCAGCACCTTGATGCCGAGCTCTTCCAGCACGCGCAGCGCGGTATGGTGGATGTTCGCGACCTGGTCGTCGGAAAAGATCGGCTGCGGCAGGAAGGGGTTCTTCAGCGACCGGTAGTTCGGGTGCCGGCTCGATTCGCTGCCCGCCTCGCCGGTGCGTCCCCGCCGGCGCTCGCGCCTGAGATCACGTGCGGCCTCATCGATCATGGCGGTTCCTCCTCATTGCCGCATCCCCTTGCCTTCGGGGTCGTAGGGCGAGGCCGCGATGACGCGCGCCGGCCGTTCGACCCCGACAATGTGTACGGAAAGCTCGGTCCCCTCCCCGGCGAAACCGTCATCGACCAACGCCAGGGCGATGCTCTTGCCGATGCTGTAACCGTAGCCGCCGGAGGTGACGAAGCCGACGCGCCGGCCTTTGGACCAGACCGGCTCGAAGCCGCTGGCGTCGGCGTCGAAAGCGTCGACCTCAAGCGTCACGATTCGTCGCGAGACGCCGGCTTCGCGCTCTTTCAGCGCCGCCTCGCGGCCGATGAAACCGCCCTTGTCGAAAGCGATGAAGCGGTCGAGGCCGGTCTGGCCGGGTGTGTAGCCTTGCGTGAACTCGCGCGACCAGATGCCAAAGCTCTTTTCCAGCCGGAGCGAATTCAGGGCGTAATAGCCGATCTCGGCCAGGCCGAGATCCTCGCCGGCGGCGAGCAGCGTTTCGCGCAGGCCCGAATGCAGGGTGGCCGGGCAGTTGATCTCGAAACCGAGCTCGCCGGCGATGGACAGCCGGGCCACCCGGGCGTGCACCATGCCGATGTCGAATTCGCCGCAAGCCATGAACGGCAAGGCTGCCGCCGAGACGACCTGATGCGTGGTGCGTTCGACGATCCGGCGTGCGTTACGACCGGTGACAAGGAAGCCGGACATGGCGTCCGAGATGTCGGTGACGGAGACGCCTTCGGTAATGTGCGCCTCGAACCAGCGCATGTGGAATTCGCGCAAATAGTAGGAGCCCATGATCCAGTATTCGCCGCGGCCCCAGTTGAGCACAGTGAGGTCGCCCTTCAGCCTGCCGTCGGAGCCAAGCATCGGCGCCAACTTCGCGCGGCCGGGCTTCGGCAGCCGGCAGGCAAGCAGCCGGTCGAGCCAGGCCTCTGCACGGGGGCCCGACACAGCGTAGCGCGAGAAGGCCGTGGTATCGACAAGGCCGGCGGCGCGGCGGACCTGAAGCACCTCGTCGCCGACGATCTCGAAAGCATTGGAGCGCTTCAGCGTCGTCTGCTCCCGAAACCCCATCGGCGCGAAATAGGCCGGAATTTCCAGACCCCATGAGGCTGTCCACTCGGCCCCGGCGGCGCTCATACGGTCATAGGCGCCGGGACGCTTCAGCGGCCGGCCGGCAGACAGGCGCTCGTTGGGGAAGGTCATGACGAAGCGGCGGGCATAGAACTGGCCCGTGGTTTGCCGGAGATACTCGCGGTTGGCGGCGAAGGCGCCGTAGCGGGCGATGTCCATGCCGAAGATATCGGCTTGCGGCTCGCCATAAATCATCCATTCGGCCAACGACTTGCCGACGCCGCCGCCCTGGCTGAAGCCGGCCATGACGCCGCAGGCGACCCAGTAGTTCCTCAGCCCTCTGACCGGGCCGACCAGCGGATTGCCGTCCGGCGTGAAGGTGAAGGCGCCGTTGACCCATTTGCGGATGCCGACCGTGCCCAGACATGGAAAGCGCTCATAGGCCTTGGCAAGCTCGGGACTGATGCGATCGATATCCTCCGGGATCAGCTCGATGCCGTAATCCCAGGGCGCACCGTCCATGTTCCAGTGTTTCGGGTTCTGCTCGTAGACGCCAAGCAGCACGCCCTTCCGTTCCTGGCGAAGATAGGAGAAGCCGTCGAGATCGACGGCCAGGCCGAGTTCCTTGTCGAGGGCGGCGATTTCCGGAATGTCCTCGGTGACGAAATAATGATGCTCCATCGGCGTCACCGGCAGGTCGACGCCGGCCATCAGCCCGACCTGCTTGGCCCAAAGACCGCCGGCGTTGACAACGTGCTCGGCGACGATCGTGCCCTTCTCGGTGACGATGTCCCAGCCGCCGTCGGCGCGCTGCATCAGCTCGACGACGCGGTTGCGCAGGATGACGTCGGCGCCGCGCTTCTTCGCGGCGCCGGCATAGGCGTGTGTTGTGCCATAGGGGTCGAGATGGCCCTCGTTGGAATCATAGAGCCCGCCCAGCACGCCATTCACATCCACGATCGGGCAGATCTCCTTGATTTCCTCCGGCGTCACCAGTCGCGCGGTCTCGATGCCGATCGACTGGAATACCGCCCAGGCCGATTTCAGCCACTCCCAGCGCTGCGGGTCGCTTGCCATGTTGACGCCGCCTGTCATGTGCAGACCGGCATTCTGGCCGGATTCGGCCTCGATCTCGCGATAGAGCTTGATCGTGTAGTCCTGCAGCGCCGCGATATTGGGATCGGCGTTGAGCGCGTGGAACCCGGCCGCGGCATGCCAGGTCGAGCCCGCGGTCAGCTCGGCGCGCTCGATCAGTGCCACATCGCGCCAGCCAAAACGCGTCAAGTGATAGAGCACCGAGGCGCCGACCACGCCTCCTCCGATGACCACTGCCCGGTAATGCGACTTCACGAGCCTCTCCCTCTCGTTGGAGGCCCTCACGATATATCTCTTGGACATCTGTGTCTAGACACTTCTGTCCAGAGCTTGCGCGCCGCCCCGTACCGTGCCACTTGTTCGGCCATGACGATGACAGTTCCCCAGGACGAGCCGGCGCCCGGCAATATCAAGGTGACCCGCGCGGACTGGATCAACGTCGCGCTGCAGACGTTGATTTCCGACGGCATCGAGAGCGTGCGCGTGCTGACGCTGGGACAGAAGCTCCGCGTCTCGCGCTCCAGCTTCTACTGGTATTTCGAAAGCCGGCAGGACCTGCTCGACCAGTTGCTCAAGCATTGGCACGAGACCAACACCGCGGCGATCGTCGAGCGTGCCCGCCGGCCGGCCGACACCATCATCATGGGGGTGATGAACGTCTTCGAATGCTGGGCCGACGAGCGCCTGTTCGACCCGCGGCTCGACTTCGCCGTCCGCGAGTGGGCAAGGCGCTCCGACGATGTGCGGCGCATGATCGACAAGGCCGACGAGGAGCGTCTGCTTGCCATACGCGACATGTACCGCCGGCACGGCTATGAAAGCGAGGACGCCTTCATCCGCGCCCGCGTCCTCTACTACATGCAGATCGGCTATTACGTGCTCGACCTCAAGGAACCGGTAGAGGCGCGCGTCAGCCATCTCGCCGCGTATCTGCGCTCCTTCACCGGCCAGGAACCAACCGAAGCGGATGTGGCGCATTTCATGCGCTTCATCGCGGCGCGGTGATATCGATCGGCCGTTAACGGCCCGCGCACCTCCAATCAACAAAGCTTGTGCTGTGACTTCGCTGCCCTTGTGAGCGGTGATAAAATGGTCGAATAGTTTGACAGGGTGCCACCCTGAAACTGCCCGCATGCTGTTTTCGGGCGAAAGCGCGTTGGGGCGGAAGTCTGGAATGGCAAGTCCTTCGAAACCACGCAAGAGAAGAGGCCGGATCGCCTCGGCGGCTCTTGCCGTCGACGCGTGGCTCGATTCCTCGCTCTATGAGATCAGCTTCAAAGCGCGCGAATTCTGGGAAGCGGCGACCATCTTTTCCCGCCGTTTCCGTGTGCGTGGCTGGCGCCGCGCCATCATCGAGGTGCTGAGCGAAGGTTTCACCATGGGCGCCGGCGGCTTCGTGGTGCTGTTGGCGCTCGCCATGCCGGCCTTCGACATCACCGCCGGCGACTGGCGCAGTCAGGGCGATTTCGCCGTGACCTTCCTGGACCGCTACGGCAACGAGATCGGCCAGCGCGGCATCATCCAGCGCGATTCCGTGCCGGTCGACGAGATGCCCGATATCGTGATCAAGTCGGTGCTGGCGACCGAGGACCGGCGTTTCTTCGACCATTACGGCATCGACATTCTCGGCCTGTCGCGCGCGCTCTTCGAGAATATGCGCGCCAATTCGGTGGTCCAGGGTGGCTCCAGCATCACGCAGCAGCTCGCCAAGAACCTGTTCCTGTCCAACGAGCGCACGTTGGAGCGCAAGATCAAGGAAGCCTTCCTGTCGCTATGGCTGGAAGCGAACCTGTCCAAGAAGGAGATCCTGCAGCTCTATCTCGACCGCGCCTATATGGGCGGCGGCACGTTCGGCATCGAGGCGGCGGCGGATTTCTATTTCGGCAAAAGCGTCAAGGATCTAAGCCTTGCCGAAGCGGCGATGCTGGCCGGCCTGTTCAAGGCGCCGACCAAATACGCCCCGCACATCAACCTGCCGGCGGCGCGCGCACGCGCCAATGTGGTGTTGTCCAACCTGGTCGACGCCGGCTTCATGACCGAGGGCCAGGTACTGCAGGCGCGGCTGCATCCGGCCGACGTCGTCGACCGCGGCGAGCAGAAGAGCCCGGATTATTTCCTCGACTGGGCCTTCGACGAGGTGAAGAAGATCGCCAAGCCCGGCCAGCATTCGTTGGTCGCCCACACCACTTTCGACGCCAACATCCAGAAGGCCGCGGAAGAGTCGGTCGAGTTCCATCTCCGGCAGTTCGGCAAGGAATACAACGTCACCGAAGGCGCGGTGGTGGTGATCGAGACCAATGGCGCGGTTCGCGCCATCGTCGGCGGCCGCGACTATGGCACCAGCCAGTTCAACCGCGCCACCAAAGCGCTGCGCCAGACCGGCTCCTCCTTCAAGCCCTATGTCTACGCCACCGCGATGGAGCATGGCTTCACGCCGGATTCGGTCGTTTCGGGCGGCGCGATCACATGGGGCGGCTGGTCGCCGCACAATTACAATGGCGGCTCGGCCGGCAATGTCACGCTGATCACGGCGATCGCCAAATCGATCAACACCGTGCCGGTGCGGCTCGCCAAGGATTACCTGGGCATCGGTCCGATCAAGGCGATGGCGGAATCGATGGGCGTCGAATCGCCGCTGGAATCGCACAAGACCATGGTGCTCGGCACATCGGGCATGACGGTGATGGATCAGGCCACCGGCTACAGCGTCTTTGCCCAGAACGGTTTCGTCGGCTCCCGCCATGGCATCACCCAGCTCGTCACCCGCACCGGCGAGGTGGTCTATGACTGGGCCAAGGATGCGCCGCCGCCGCACCGCGTGCTGTCGGAAAAGGCACTGAAATACATGAACACGATGCTGGCGGCGGTGCCGGCGATCGGCACGGCACGGCGCGCCCAGCTTCCCAATATCGTCGTCGCCGGCAAGACAGGCACCACGCAATCCTATCGCGACGCCTGGTTCGTCGGCTTCACCGGCAATTACACGGCCGCGGTCTGGCTCGGCAACGACGACTTCACGCCGACCAACAAGATGACCGGCGGCACGCTGCCGGCGATGGTCTGGCAGCGGCTCATGGTCTATGCGCACCAGAACATCGACCTGAAGCCGATCCCCGGTCTCGATCATCCGTGGGTCGATCCGGAGGTCGCGGCCAAGGCAGAGGAAGCGGCAAAGAAGGAAGCCGACGCGGCGGCAGCGCAGGCCGAGGCCGAACGCCCGCCGGTGCTTTCGAGCCGCACCAGCCAGACCCTGCGGGACATGACCAAGGCGTTCCAGGCCGCGCCGGTACTGGACGCCCCCACTCCGCCGGAGACGCTTTCGGCGCTTTAGGGCGGCGCTTGCGCGAAGCCGGCTTGCCACAACACCCCGCGCCGCGATATCCCGGGCAATCTCCTCTATCTGCGGCTCTCATGCTCAAGAACGCCATCCTGACGCTGCTTTCGCTTGCCATAGCCATCGGGCTTGGCGGCTACAGCGTCTGGTATGCGCTCAACGCGCAGGACGGCGTCGGCGCGATCCGCATCGGCCAATGGACCGCTTTCCCCGAAGTCGGGACTTTAGCCGCCGACCCCTACTCCAAAGCGCGTGTGGCACGCGAGGGCGTGCTGGCGCTCGGCCAGGCCGAGGGGCTTGCGTTCGTCGCCGAGCGCGACGATGCGGGCGAGCCGCTGAAACGCGAATGCACCTACACGATCGAAGGCGGCTATCCCACCGCCCGTTTCTGGACGCTCTACGCCGCCGACCAGTCGCTTGGCGTGATCGACACAGGCAAGCCGAGGCAGTCGGCGCTGCAATCCTACGAAGTGCTGCGCCGGCCCGACAATTCCGTCGTCATTTCCGTCGGCAGCCGACCGGCTCCCGGCAACTGGCTGCTGACCGGCGGCTCCGGCAAGATGTATTTCGTGCTGACCTTCTACGACACGCCGATCGCCTCGAGCACCGGCCTCTCGGACGTCACGCTGCCGCGCATCCTGAAGGCGGGGTGCAATGCGTAGGCTGCTGCATGCCCTGATCCTCGGCCTGCTCGGCGCCGGCATCGTGCATATCGTGGTGCTGTTCCTGGTGCCGGAATTTTCCGAACGCGATGCCTGGTCGCGGCTGGCGATGACATCCGACCTCTACAAGATGAGGCGGCTGGACGCCGAGGCCGGCGGCGCGCCGGTGGTGAAATCGGTCGACCCGCTGTTTTATGCCGCCGCCTGCCGGTTCGACCTTGCCGACGGGGTGGTCAGGATCAGGGCGCCGGGCGACGTGCCGTTCTGGTCGGCCTCGGTCTACGACCGCAACGGCCACAACATCTATTCCTTCAACGATCATAACGCCAATGGCGAGAAGCTCGACGCGGTGGTGCTGACGCCGGCGCAGATGATCGACGTGCGGCGCGGCCTTCCGGAGGATCTGCAGGGCGCGATCTTCGTCGAAGCGCCGATCGAGGAAGGCATTTTCGTCGTCCGCGCCTTCGTGCCGGACGAGAGCTGGAAACCGATCGTGTCACGCTTCCTCGAGCAGAGCGCCTGCGAATTGCAGGACTACTGAGAAAACTCGATCAGTGATGCGGCTTGGCAGGTGGCGGGGAGCCTGGCCTGTCGGAGCCGCTTTCGCCCGGCCGGGCCTCATCGGCCTGCGGATGCAACTCATAACGGACGCCGGGGAAAATGATGACCGCCGCCGCCGTCGCGGCGTCGTGACTTGCTCGATTTATAGGTGCCGCACGCGGCACAAAAGACAGGACCATGCCCATGGTTCGCGCATTCCTCTCGGTTTGACCGGAGCACAACGCAACGCCTCCAAGTTGATTAAGGGCGTAGAGGGTTAACGGAGCGCTAACGGATCGCGGCTAATTTGATGTTTGTCTTTCCTGAAGATGCCAAAACCGGCCCGGCCGGATTGCGCGGTTCGGGCGTGTGTCGAGTATCGGGCGTATCCTCCGTGTCATCTTCGGATTTCAGGCAAATCGCTATCCGGACCGAAGCGGGAAAGGCCGAAAGGCTGTTCCGCGCCGCGGTGTCGGCCTTCTGTTCGCTGACGCGTCCCTCGCGCCGCGAGATCGCCCAGTTGGAGGACCTGACGCTGCCGCTGTTCGATGAGGTGTCGGTCGGGTCGCGCCGCTACGTCGCCGCAGCCCTTTCCGAATGCGACTACGCGCCGACAGCCCTGGTGCGGCGGCTGGCCGAGGAGCCGGTCGAGATCGCGGCACCTTTGCTCACCCGCTCCAACGCGCTGAGCGACATCGACCTCATCGCGCTGATCGGCCGGCACGGACTGCCGCACGCGCGCGCCATCGCACGCCGCAAGGAGCTCAACCCGACGATCGCCGACCTGATCCGCGCGCTGGAAAGACCGACGCTGGTCAAGACGCGGCCGCCGGAAACGGTCACGAAGCTCACACCGAAACCGGAGCCCGTGGCCAAGGCGGACACCGACCGTCCCGCGACCGGCGAAGCAGCGGAGAACGCGCGGCGCCGCCTGCGCTCGATGATGCGCCGGACCGGCGACACTGCCGACGTCAACACCTTCCTCGGCCAGCCGGCCTATGTGAAACTGCGCGAGACGGCGCTGACCGGCAACGCGGCCTTCTTCCAGACCGCGCTTGCCGATGCGCTGGGGATCGACTTCGCGACGGCACGCTCGGTGACCGGGCAATCGAGCTATGGCGCATTGCTTGCGGCGCTGCGCGCCCTCGACCTCAGCGAAGACAGAGCTTTCCTGATCGCGGTCGCGGTCTATCCCGGCGAGTTCCCGCATCCGCAGGCGATCCGCCTGTTCCTCGACCGCTACCGGCTGCTGCATCGCGAGGCGGCGCTGGACAAGGTACGCGCCTGGAAGGCCGAGACTCTTTCGCGGGCGATCCGCGGCGATGCTCCCGATGCGGTGGACATCGAAGGCCGCGAAGCCTCGAACAGCGACGAGGCGAGTGCCGGCCTCAAGGCATCCTGACGCGATCAATCCGCCTTCACGGAAAGAAGCTCTTCGACGGGAACGGTCCCGCCCTCGATCTCGATCACCCAGATGTCGGGATCGAATTTCTTCTCCCGCTCCAGCCGCGCATCGAAGGACGAGCCATCGTCGCTCGCACCGAGGGCGACGAAGAAGCGCTCATCGGGCTTGGCCGAATCGTAGCTCGTCTGCGGCGCCGGTCCATAGAGGGCGACCTCCCCCAGACGTCCGCGCGACAGCACGAAGACAGCCCCCGCCTCGGTCGCGCCGCGCTTGACCACGGCGGCAAAACCGCCGGCACTGAAGACGCGGCGCACAAGAGCCGAGACCCAGAGGTCGGTGGTTACGCGCATGGGAGATTTCCGGACGGCATGCGCGGTTTATTACAGCAAGGATGAAGGAACCGAAACGACCTTACCGCCGCTCAATTCGTCAGGCCGATCTGACGCATCTTGACGTAGACCGCTTCGTCCGGCTCGCCGGTCTCGGGCAGGCCGAACAAGGCCTGGAATTCCTTGATCGCGGCCTTGGTGCGGGCGCCGACCTTGCCGTCGAGCTGCATGTCGTTGTTGCCGAAGGCCTTCAGGCCGGCCTGGATCTTGACGATGCGGGCATCGGGCGACTGCGTGGCGCCATCCGCCGGGGCGGAGACCGGGATCGCCGACGGCCGGGCGGCGGAAATGTTGGCGGCGCCATCGGCCGGCCGCGGCGCCGGGTGGGGAATGGCCGCCGTCGTCTGGCGGGCGCCAAGCTGGTCGAGCAGCGCTCCGTCGATCTCACCCGACCCCGGCAGCCCGACTTTCAGCTGATAGGCCTGAATCGCCTTGCGCGTGGCCGGGCCCGTAAGGCCGTCCACCGTGCCGTCGTAGAAGTTGAGATCCTTCAGAATGGCCTGCACCTGTTGGACGACCGGGTCCGGCTTGGCCGCGGGCGGCGGCGGCGGCTGGCGCACGATGTTGATGGTGGTTTCCGGTTCGTTGGAGACGGTGTGCGGGAAATTCTCGATGCTGCGGGTGGCAAAGAAGGCGCCGGTATGCGGAAAAGGCTGATACCAGAGCGCATTGGCCGAGACGTAGAACAGCGTCACCAGGAAGGCGGTCGAGCCGCCGACCAGGACCGGATTGCTTGCGATCAGCTGGCCGACCGCGACCGCGCCTTCGGCAAGCACGCCGCGCTCGGGTTCGACCACCTTAGGCCGTTTTGCGGAGCGAGCCATTTCTCTCCCCATGTCTGTCCCCCTTCGGCTTCGCCGGCATGGCCAGCACGCCGGAAGGCGCGCCGGAATGCTGCTTAGGCCCGCTTACCGGCAGACCGATCGTCACCGTGGTGCCCTCACCCGGTGCGCTCTCGATGGACATCGTGCCGTCGTGCAGCGCCACCAGGCCCTTGACCAGCGATAGGCCGAGCCCGGTTCCCTCGAAACGGCGCGTGTAATCGTTCTGGATCTGCATGAACGGCTTGCCGAGATTGGCCATGTCCTCCTCGGCAATGCCGATGCCGGTGTCGCTCACCCAGAAATGGAGGCGCGAGCCGACGCGTTTGGCGCCGATCACCACGCTGCCGCCGTCGGGCGTGAACTTCACCGCGTTCGAAGCGAGATTGATCAGAATCTGCTGCACGGCGCGGCGATCGGCATTGATCTCGCCCGCATCCGGCGCGATCTGCGTGGCAAGAACTATGCTCTTGGCGTCGGCCAGCGGCCGCATCATCGAGCGGCACATGTCGACCGCCTCGACGAAGCGGAACGGCTCCAGCTCGGTCGCATAGGCGCCCGCCTCGATGCGCGAGACGTCGAGGATCGAGGTGACGACCGATAAAAGATGCTGGCCGGACTCCCTGACCAGGCCGACATATTCCTTCTGGCGCGGGTCCTTGAAGGCGCCGAACATCTCATGGAGCAGCATGTCGGAAAAGCCGATGATGGCGTTGAGCGGCGTGCGCAGCTCGTGGCTGACCACCGCGAGGAAGCGGCCTTTGGCCACTTCGGCGGTCGCGGCCGCCTCCCTCGCTTCCACCAGCTCCTCGCGAAGTGCTGCAACATCGTCGTTTTCGCGCAGGACCAGGGTGAAGACGTCGCGGTCGGCTTCGCCGCGCAGCAGCTCGAGGCTGAACGGGCGGAAATTGTCGGCCGCGCTCGAACCCTCGCGCGGCAAGCGGATGCGCAGGTCAAGCCGACCCTTCGGCGCGCCCTCGCGCATGTCGGCCAAGGTGGTGAGATAAGCGACGCGGTCGGAAAGATGGACGCGGTCGAACAGGCCGGTGCCGAGCAGGAGCTCCGGTGCCAATTTGAGGATCGAGCGCGCCTTGGCGGACGCATCGAGCACGTCGCCCTGGCGCCCGACGCGCAGGACGACGGCGTCGATGACGTCCTCGAGACGATCGCCGGCAGGTTCCACCAGCCGCGAGCCTGCCGGGTTGGCGAAGGCGACGGCCCGCGGCAACAGCGTCAGCGCCCAGGCGAGCGGCAGCAGCCAATGCCAGGTGGCGATCTCGCCGAGCGGCAGGAACTGCCCGGCAAAGGGCTGCAGCACGATGGCGGCAAGCGCCGCCAGTGCACTCGACAGAGCGGCGCGCCGCGATCCCGAGACCCACCAGGTCTCGACCGGCAAGGCGACGGCGAGCAGTGCGACCGGCGAGGCCAATCCGCCCGCCGCGGCAATAGCGCCGGCAAGGGCGAGGCCGCCCAGCACGACCGCCATGCGGCCGGCGAGCGCCATATGGCCGGTGGCGGCCACCAGAAGCGCCGCGAACCAGCACAGGCCGAACGCGGCAAAGATCGCGGCTATCGTGACGGCCGCGCCGAGGCTGGACGTGACAAGCGTGACCGCGGCACCCGCGGCAAGGAAGGGCGCGGCGAGCATGACGCCGATGAAGCGGCGCTGGCGCAAGCGTTCGGCCTCACCCGTCACGGTCGGGTGAACCATGCGTTCGCAGCCAGCGGAAACCGCGCCGGGCAATTGAACGTATTTGGCTGAAATAGAACTCAACGCACGCATACCCGGTCGTAAAAAACCTGCCTGGCAGGTGACTCATCAATCGGCTTGAAACTCGCATCCACCGTTTAAGGAATGGATAAGGCTGGCGGGGCCCGGCGACGCGCTCATGGCAAATATTGTGATGCCGGCCTCGCAAAGCACGCCGAGTTGCCGCCATGGTAAACGGCGGGTTAGCCGCGAAGCCTGTGGCAAAGCGGGCCGCCACTTGATCCGGCTAACTTCTGACAGGAATAAAACCGTTTAATAGCAACGAGATATATGGTTATCATAAAGTTAATGCGTTCGATGAGATTCGAGGCAAGTCCGTTTCAAAACCAATTCCTTTCGAATTTGCCTAAAATTTGAGGAAAATTGGCGGCTTCGATGCAAGCCGTCCTTTGCGTGACTATGCCATTATCGTGCCCATAAAAGAGGTCATGCCAAGGGATGCATGATCCGTCACGGATGGATGCATCATTCATCCCGGATGAGAGGCAGATAAGATGGGCTTTCTGATCAGGATGGCTTTCTGGTTTTCGCTGGTGCTGCTGGCGCTGCCGCTCGGCGTCGGCCCGGGCGAGGACGGCCAGCAGAGCGTCGGGCCGATCCAGGCGCTGTTTGCGGCGCGCGAGGCGGTCGGCGACATTGCCGGGCTCTGCGAGCGCAAGCCCGATGTCTGCGAAACCGGCAAATCGGCCATGTACACCATTACCGTTCGCGCCAAGGAGACGGCCAAGATCGCCGCGGCCATGATCGACGACAAGCAGTCCGGGCAGCCCGGGCAGTCCGGGCAGGCAGGCACGCCTGAGACGAAGATCGCGGATCGCGCCGTCACGACCACCGGCAGTGTCGCCGAGGACATCGTGTTGCCCGCCAAGGTCAACATTCCGGTGATGTTGACGGCGAAGAACTGACTTCTTTCCGGCCGTTTTTCGGACGGAAAACCGCTACGCACTTTTCCTGGAATTGCTCTAACGCCGCGGGCCCGTCCGACCTCTCGACGCCCGCGGCGTCTTTCTTTTTCCGTGCTTTTTCCGTGACGCGGCGGTGCCGGGCCACTATATGCGGGCAATGATCACCCCGATCCAGACGATCCGCGACGACTTTGCCCTGCTCGACGAGTGGGAGGACCGCTATCGCTATGTGATCGAGCTTGGCGAAGGACTGCCGCCCTTTCCCGAGGCGGAACGCACGGCCGCGAACAAGGTGCCCGGCTGCGTGAGCCAGGTGTGGCTCACCACCGAGCAGGGCGCGGGCGCCGATCCGGTGATCCGCTTCCAGGGCGATTCCGACGCCCATATCGTGCGCGGCCTCGTCGCCATCATGCTGGCCTTGTTTTCGGGCCGGCGGGCAAGCGAAATCCAGAGCACGGACGCCGAAGCGACGCTGAAAGGGCTCGGGCTGGACGAGCACCTGTCGCCGCAGCGCGCCAACGGCCTGCGCTCGATGGTCAAGCGCATCAAGCGCGACGCGGAAGCGGCGTTGAAGCAGACGGCCTGATCTGATCCGGAGCTTCAAAAAAGCAAAACGGCGCCGCAAGGGCGCCGTAGAACTGCTTGAAAGAGCAGAAGCCTGTCAGCGGCCCTTGCGCTTGCGGCCCAGGCCCATCTTCTTGGCCAACTGCGAGCGGGCGGCCGCATAATTGGGGGCGACCATCGGGTAGTTGGCGTCGAGGCCCCACTTCTCACGGTACTCTTCCGGCGTGAGATTGTAGTGGGTCATCAAATGCCGCTTCAGCGACTTGAACTTCTTGCCGTCCTCGAGACAGATGATGTAGTCGTCATGGACGGAGCGCTTAGGGTTGACGGCCGGCTTCTGCTTCTCGGCCGACGGCTGCTCCGGCGAGCCGCCGACGCGGCCCAACGCGGCATGGACGTCGGCAATAAGGTTCGGCAGTTCCCCGACCGGCACCGGGTTGTTGCTGACATAGGCGGCGACGACATCGGCGGTCAGCTCGATCAGCGCATCACCGTTTTTCGAAGGTGTTTCGACGATTTCCATAGTGCTAAGGCCCCAACGAGAGTTGTTTCTAAAACTGCGCCCTTTTTTCTGGGATCGGGCATTGCGCGAATTTCCTTCAGGAAAGGCTCTGAGATTCGCGTCGGTTATCTTAATGACGCCGCATTGAAAGTAAGTCAATTCGCATGTTGACTTATATTGGTCGATATTCATCAACTATTGCCGATTCAGCTTCAAAAATTCGTGCGCCGTGTGACTTCGCGAGATTTTTCTGGTCAGACCAGCATGGCATGACGTTGCGTCAACCACATGTTAGACATCCGATCGCCACTCGACACGGCGTTCAATGCTTGGCTAATGCTTGGATCCCCCTTTCGACCGCACAACGAATCCTGCGGCGCAACGAAGCGCAAGGACATCGCCTTTGGCGGCTGGCTCCAACAAGGCAACGCGAGGGATGCATCAGTAAGGCGCGATGTATTTGCCGTACACCCAGCCGGTGACGAAATGACCATTCTGCGCCGGATCGTGCCAGATCTCGCACCAGCGATAGCGGATCGCCTGGCGCTGCTTCCATTGTGGCTGCCGGCCGATATCGAGCAGGTTTACGCCACCGGTGCAGCGGCCGGTCATCTGCAGCATGGTGCCGTTCGGATAGGCGGCCTGTTTCTGCGAGGTATTGGACGGGTATTTTCGCGCATTGAGCGTATCGCCGAACGGCACACCCACCACTTGCCAGGCGGCAAAGACGGTTGCATGAGACTGGCTGGAAAAAGCCAGAACGGATACTGCGACCGCAACTGCCACCGCGATAAGAACACAGGATTTCATCGTTCCCCCTTCAACTTGGCTTCTGAAGACCAACTTGGACCGCGCCCCTTGAACCGCCGCTGAGCGGCGTGTTCATTCGGCATTCAAGCAAATTCCGCAGCGAGACGTAATGACCAGAGGTTCCGCCTTGATTTCCGCCTTCCCGGCCGCAAACCCGCCTGTCCCCGAGAAACATTCGGTTTCCGACACGCATCACGGTATCACCCGCAGCGACGACTATGCCTGGTTGCGGGCCGACAACTGGCAGGCCGTGTTCCGTGACCCTTCCCTGCTCGACGGCCGCATCCGCTCCCATCTCGAGGCCGAGAACGCCTATCAAGCGGTGCTGATGGCGGGCACGGCGGACCTGCGCGGCAAGCTGTTTGCCGAGATGAAGGGGCGCATCAAGGAAGACGATTCGACGGTGCCGATGAAGGACGGCCCCTATGCTTATGGCTCTTCCTTCCGGCTCGGCGGCGAGCACCCGCGCTATTTCCGCACGCCGCGCGATGGCGGCGCCGAGGAGATCCTGCTCGACGGGGATAAGGAGGCCGAGGGCAAGGCCTATTTCAGGCTCGGCGGCGTCGACCATTCGGCCGACCACAGGAAGCTCATCTGGGCCTTCGACGACAAGGGCTCGGAATTCTTCACGCTGCGCGTGCGCGATCTCGCGAGCGGCGAGGACCTTGCCGACCGGATTCCGGATACCGGCGGCGGCGGGGTCTGGGACGCCGGCGACAACGGCTTCTTCTATACCCGTCTCGACGACAGCCATCGCCCGTCGAAAGTGTTCTTCCACGCGCTCGGCGACAGGCTGGAGAACGATCGGCTGATCTACGAGGAAACCGATCCGGGCTTCTTCATGGATGTCAACGGCACGCGTGCCAATGACTGGATCATGATTGGCATCAACGACCATGAGACTTCGGAATACCGCCTGCTGCCCGCCAATGACCCGTCCGCGGAGCCGAAGCTGGTGGCGGTGCGCGAGACCGGGCTGCAATACGACCTGGAAGAAGGCGGCGACGTCTTCTTCATCCTCACCAATGCCGACGGCGCCAAGGACTTCAAGATCATGACCGCGCCGGTCGACAATCCCGTGCGCGCCAACTGGCAGGAACTGGTGCCGCACGAGCCCGGCCGGCTGATCCTGTCGGTGCTCGGCTTCAAGCATCACATGGTCAGGCTCGAGCGCAAGGAAGGCCTGCCCCGCATCGTCGTGCGCGAGCGCGCCAGCGGCGAGGAGCATTTCATCTCTTTCGACGAGGAAGCTTTTTCGCTCGGTCTCTCCGGCTCTTACGAATACGACACCGAAGTAATGCGCTTCACCTATTCGTCGATGACCACACCGGCGCAGGTGTTCGACTACAATATGCGCAGCCGCGAACGCGTGCTTTTGAAGACGCAGGAAGTGCCCTCCGGCCACGATCCGGAGCACTATGTCACGCGCCGGCTGATGGCCCCCGCCGCCGATGGCGAGCTGGTGCCGATCTCGTTGCTACACCATCGCGACACGCCGCTCGACGGTTCCGCGCCCTGCCTGCTTTACGGCTACGGCTCCTATGGAATCACGGTGCCTTCCGCCTTCAATACCAACTGCCTGTCGCTGGTCGACCGCGGCTTCGTCTATGCCATCGCGCATGTGCGCGGCGGCAAGGACAAGGGCTATGGCTGGTACGAGGACGGCAAGCGGGCAAAGAAGATGAACACCTTCGCCGATTTCATCGCCTGCGCCCGCCATCTCGTTGCCGAGCGTTACACAAAGCATGACCGCATCATTGCGCAGGGCGGCTCCGCCGGCGGCATGCTGATGGGGGGGATCGCCAACATGGCGCCGGAGGATTTCGGCGGCATCGTCGCCGAGGTGCCGTTCGTCGATGTGCTTACCACCATGCTCGATGCCAGCCTGCCGCTGACGCCGCCGGAATGGCCGGAATGGGGCAATCCGATCGCGTCCGCCGCCGACTACCAGACGATCGCGGCCTATTCGCCCTATGACAATGTGGCGGCGCTCGACTATCCGCCGATCCTGGCGCTGGCGGGTCTCACCGATCCGCGCGTCACCTATTGGGAACCGGCGAAATGGGTGGCCAGACTGCGTGAGCGCAAGACAGGCGACAATCCGGTGCTGTTCAAGATCAACATGGAGTCCGGGCACGCCGGCGCGTCCGGCCGGTTCTCACGGCTGGAGGAGATCGCCTACATTTACGCCTTTGCGTTGAAAGTGACCGGCAAAGCCTGATTTTCCGCTCGCAATCCACAAGATCGCGCGTTACGCAATGCACGGTCGTCTTGGACGCGGTCATTTGGACGCCACGTTCGAGGCCGGCCAGTTTCCATTCAACAAGGTTCGTCATGCTTCTCGTCGACACTTATCTCGACAAATCGTCCATCCAGGGCATCGGCGTCTTCGCCAGGCATCGCATCCCAAAGGGAACGCTGATCTGGAAGCTCGACCCGCGGTTTGACCGGCGCATTCCCGTCGACACCTATGAGAGCCAAACGGGACCGGTGAAATCCTATCTCGACCGCTATTCCTATCCGGACCGGCACGACCCGAGCTACATCGTGTTCGAAGCCGACGACGCGCGCTACATGAACCATGACGACGATCCGAACTGCGACGTCTCCTCACCCGAGGAGACTTACGCGCTGCGCGACATCGCGCCGGGCGAGGAACTTACCTGCAACTACAATCACTTCTTCGAAAGCGGCTTCGATTTCCTAGGCGACCGCCACCCCTAGCGGCACGAGCGTTGGATCAGGTGGTTCAGGCGGAGAGCAATTCCGGCTGGCGTCCCATGGCCAATCTGCCACGCAGTTTTCGGATGCCTGCCAAGGCCTTGCCGGAAACGATGCCTAAAGCAATCCCACCGGTGATGGCCAGCAGTTGGAAAATCGGAACCGGCAGCTTGCCCGCGGCGGGCGCCATCAATATTTCCGGGACGAAACGGTGGAAAAGGTAGATCGGAAAAGCCGCGACGGCGACCTGCGCAACCAGGCGCCCTACCCCAGCCGGCACGCGAACACGCGGCAGGTAAAGAAGGACCAAAAGCGCCGCGAAGATCATCAGATATTTGACCGTCGTCCCGAACCAGACCGACTCCCAGAAGGCCAAATACCCCAGCACAGCGGCGGCAAGCGCAGTCAGAGCCAGCTTTTTCGCCGGAGTATCGGCAAAACCGGCACACCAACCGAACGCGGCCAAATGGAAAACCCAATGGATCGCGAAAATCTGGCGGTTGCCCAGATCGACGAACGATGGGGACGAAAAGCGCGCGGCAGCGGCAACGCCCAAAAGGCCGAGCGCGAAAACGAAGGGGTGAGCCCGGGCAAGCTTGCGGACTGCAGGAATGGCAAAGATTAGAGCGAAGAGCAGGAGCGTCTGCGAATAGGCCTCGATGAACCAATAAAGATACGGAATCATCTCGTGACGCTCCGGTTCGGCATAGCCGAAATTCCCAGTAAGCGTCATCGAAGCCCAGGGGATCGTTCGCCAGGCTGCAGCGTAAGCGGCGACAATGAGAAAATACGGGATCAGGACGTCGATCGCAGGTTTGAGCGCGTGCCCAATTCGACCGGCAAGGAAATGGGCCGACTGGAAACGAGCAAGGCTGTAGCCGGCCAGCAGCATCATGACGCCGGAGCCGCCGGGGATAGGCCATAGCGTTTCGTGATGCACGACCACCAGCAGGATTCCGATAACCCTCAGCACTAAATCGGTCGGCATCTCGCTTGCGTGCCGGTGTTCGGGAAGTCCCGCCGCCTGGCGGTTTGCCAGCTCGGCAATGCTCAAGCGTTCCCAGCCGTCCGGCAGGTTCATGCCGAGACGCTCGAGTTCCAGAGCCAATTGCAGGAAGCGAAGGGAGTCCCCGCCAAGAGAGACAAAGCTGTCATTGCGGCCGACGGCCAGGGGATAGAATACGCGGGCGTAGGCACCGAGCAGACCGCCCCGCTCACAACGGATTTCCGTCCGCCCTTCCAACATCTCCTGCTGGAGGCAGGCATAGTCGATCTTGCCAGAGGCAAGTCTGGGAAAGTCCTCGCGCGTCGCAACCCGAACCAGATTGGCCGGCAGGCGGCTGATCTCGGCAAGAATGCGCCGTGCTCTCCCCGTCGGGTCGGCTCCGATCACATAGGCCTGCAATCCCCGATCGTCGCCAACCACCGCAGAGGCAATGCCGGCCCGCTCCAGCGCCTGCTCCATCGTGTCGAAGCCGATCCTGAGGCCTGCGATCTTGGCGAAGCGGCTTCTGCGCCCGACGATGCGGAAGAAACCATGTTGGTCCCGCACGGCAATGTCGCCAGTGTTCAGGGTCTTGAGCTCTGCGCCGCGCGCGAGGTCGCGGCGCCGCGTGCCGTAACCCATCATTACGTTCGGACCGCGATAGACGAGCTCTCCGGGAATGCCTGGTTGGCTGATCGGCTCGCCTGCAGCGTCGACAATACCGAGGCTGCCGCCCGGGATCGCCACGCCGATCCGATCCTCCTTGTCGGAAAGGCTCTCAGGCGGCACGAAAGCCATGCGTGCCGTCGCCTCGGTCTGGCCATACATGACGAAGAAGCGGCCGCCCCTGGCGCGCATATGGTTCCGATAAAGGCGGATGAGATCCGGGCCAAGCGCTCCGCCCGCCACCGTCATCATGCGCAACGCCTTGAGCTCGGCGTCGCGGAAACGCACCCGTTCCAGAAGTTCGTAAGAATACGG
This sequence comes from Mesorhizobium sp. CA4, assembly GCF_020165075.1. NCBI lineage: Bacteria > Pseudomonadati > Pseudomonadota > Alphaproteobacteria > Hyphomicrobiales > Phyllobacteriaceae > Mesorhizobium > Mesorhizobium sp. CA4. The sequence goes on along the minus strand of NZ_JAIUHK010000017.1, from coordinate 12,883 downwards.
GACACCAGACAGATTCGTGCAGCCGCCGTCGTCGATCGTGCTGAAGAAAGCGCTGTCCATGACTGACATGCCGGGGAAGAGGACGCTAGCGCCCGCAACCAGATGCGAATTGAGGACCGACAGCCCATAGGAATAGTGGAGAGGCAGCACGAGAGCGGCCCGGTCGAAGGAAGAGAGTTCGAGATAGGCCGCGATCGAGCGCGCATTGGATTCGAGATTGCCGTAGGAAAGCCTGACCGCCTTGGCGGCGCCCGAGCTGCCGGAGGTCATCAGCAGCAGCGCGAGATCGGGATGCAGCGGCTCCGCATCTCCAGCAGGTCGAGCTTCCTCAACGAGACGCCAGCGGCCGTCGATTGGCCTGTAGGTGAAATCCGGCTGAAAGGCTGCCTGGAAATCGGCCCAAAGCCTGACGTCGCACGGCGGCAGCATGGCCGCTGCGTGCCCAGCCTGCAGGGCTCCGACATAGGCGGCGATTGCGTGCTCGGAAGCTTCCGCCGCAATCGCCACGAGCCGCTTTTGTCTTTGTCCCAACTGCGAGGCGAAGCCAAGCGCAAGACTGCCGAGTTCCCTGTAGGACAGCATGCGTCCGCCGGCGAGGACAAGCGCCACGCGCTGCTCGTCATGGCTGAATTCGGACACAAGGTCGATGGAAGGCGTGGGCAAGCTTCGGTCCTCGGGGAATTGGCCCGAAGCGCCTATAATACATGAGTATTCAAGTCAACTAATGCCTTCGATTGAGAATGCCAACCCGCTTTACGCCATCACGTATGGTCGCGGGTTTGACGCCGCGTGCGCAGGTCAACTCGCCGGCTTGCGCGCTGGATAGCCGTTCGGATGCGGCGGGACGGCCTTCAGATAGGCCGCGATCGCAGCCCGGTCGTCGGCGGTCAGTTGCGCCATGTTGCGCTGCACGTCGACCATAGCGCCGCCGACCGAATCGAAATCGGGCGTGAAGCCGGTTTCGAGGTAATTGGCGATGTCGGCCTCCGACCAGTCCTTGGTGCCGCCCTGCGGGGTGATATTGGGCACGACGCCCGAGCCTTCGGCGGCCACGGCGCCCGCCAGCCACTCGGCCTTCTTGACGCCGCCGGCGAAGTCGCGCGGCGTGTGGCATTCGCCGCAATGGCCGGGCCCTTCGACAAGGTAGCGGCCGGCCAGCACCTTGTCCGTCGTGCCAGCGGGCAGGGCGATCACCGGTTCGGGGCTGAGATAGAGAAGCTTCCAAAGGCCGATGCCGCGGCGGATGGTGAAGGGGAAGGACAGCTTGTGGTCCGGCGCCTTGCCGGCAACCGCCGGCAGCGTTTTCATGAAGGCATAGAGATCGGCAATGTCGGCCGGCTTCATGCGCGCGTAGGACGCATAGGGAAAGGCCGGATAGAAATGCTCGCCCGAAGGCGAAACGCCCTTGAGCATGGCGTTGGCGAAGTCCTCCTCGCTCCACGCGCCGATGCCGTCCTTCTGATCCTGCGAGATATTCGGCGGCACGAAGATACCGAACGGCGTTTTCAGTTCCAGCCCGCCGACCAATTGCAGCCGAGCGTCGCCCTGCGCGCCCGGCTTGGCGTGGCAGGAGGTACAGCCCCCCGCGTAGAAGATGCGCTTGCCCTTGGCGGCGTCGCCGGGGCCGAGTTGCGCGACGGTGCCGGCGTCCAGTTCGACCGGAGCCGACAGGGCCCAGCCGGCGGCGGCCGCGGCGCCGCCAAGCACGACGACGGCGCCGACAAGCTTCTTCAGCCAGGCCATCGTCAGGCGATCAGGTCTTCTTGATCCGATAGGTCTGATGGCAGGTGCCGCAATCGCCGCCCAGCGTGTTGAGCTGCGCCTTCAGCGCGTCGACATCGGCCGGCGGGGAAGCGACCGCGGCCTTGGTATCGGCCAGGAACTTGTCCTCGGCCGCCTTAAAGCCCGCCATGTCTTCCCAAATCTTCGGTGCGGCTGTGGTGTCGCCCTTCTCGGAGCCGGCCGGGAACAGCGTGTCGACATCGAACTTCTCGGCATTGGCTTGCAGCGCCTTCAGCGCGTCCAGCACGGCGGCGGCATCGAAAGGCGTCTCGCCCTTGACCACCTTCGAGATCTGCCCGGCGAGCTTGCCGCGTTCCTTCATCAGGGCCTGGCGACCCTTGATCGGGTCGGCATAGGCCGAGCCGGCAAAGGCAAGCATAGAGATGGCGATGACAAGCTTTCTCATTCAATTGGCTCCGTGGATGAAGAGAGTTCGCTGGCGCAATTCCGGACGGAAAACCGTTCAACACGTTTCCTGGAACCGCTCTGGACGTTAACGGGCGTGATGGTGGGATTATTCCCCGGCGCGGTGACGATTTTCCGGGTTTCTCCTGAAAAAGAAAAGCCCCGGCAACCGGGGCTTCTCATCAAAATCACTCAGGCTTTAGCCTTCTCATAAAGCTCCAGGACGTGGTCCCAGTTGATCAGGCTGTCGACGAAGGCCTCAAGATATTTCGGTCGCGCATTGCGGTAGTCGATGTAATAGGAGTGTTCCCAGACATCGACGCCAAGGATCGGCGAACCGCCATGGACCAGCGGGTTCTCGCCATTCGGGGTCTTGGAGATTTCCAGCTTGCCGTTCTTGACCGAGACCCAGGCCCAGCCGGAGCCGAACTGGGTCGTGCCGGCGGCAATGAAATCCGCCTTGAACTTGTCGTAGCCGCCGAGGTCGCTGTCGAAGGCCTTCTGCAGCGCGCCCGGCAGCTTGTTGCCGCCGCCGCCCTTCTTCATCCACTTCCAGAAATGGATGTGGTTGTAATGCTGGGCAGCGTTGTTGAAGAGCCCGGCATTCTTTCCGAAGGACTGCTTCACGGCCTCTTCGACCGACAGGTCGCCCATTCCGGCCTCGGCGGCGAGCTTGTTGCCGTTGTCGACATAGGCCTTGTGGTGCTTGTCGTGGTGATACTCCAGCGTCTCCTTCGACATGTAAGGCTGCAAGGCCTCGTAGTCATAAGGCAAAGCGGGCAACTCAAAAGCCATGGATGGTACTCCCTCGAGGAAAAAGTCCGGTGATATTTACCGAGCTAAGATAGGTCTGGAATGGATCGGGGCAACTCCGGAATGGAGCGCCGAGCGACTTTTTAGAGCAATTCCGGGAAAACTGTGAGACGGTTTTCCGCCGCAATTGCGCAAAACAAACAGATGGAGCGGTTCGCCATTTCAACGAAGCGGTGAGCCGCTCCCGCGGCTCAGGCGGCGGACGTCGAATGCGCCCATTCCCAGTAGAGCTCGCGCGCCTTCTTGGCCACGGGTCCGGGCTGCAGATCACGGTTCTCGATGCGTGTGACCGGCACGACCTTGGAGTGGTTGCCGGTCGAGAAGATCTCGTCGGCTTCGAGGAAATCGCGAACCGACAGCGTCTTCTCGGTGGTCCTGAAGCCGTAGTCGCCAAGCAGGCTGATAGTGCGCGAGCGGGTGATGCCCGACAGGAAAGTGCCGTTCGGCGCCGGCGTCATCACATGGCCGTCCTTGACAAGGAAGATGTTGGAGGTTCCGGTCTCGGCGACATTGCCCAGCATGTCGAGCACCAACGCGTTGTCGAAGCCACGGTTCTTGGCCTCCAGGATGGCGCGGCCATTGTTGGGGTAGAGGCAGCCCGCCTTGGCGTTGGTGGGCATCGTCTCGATGGTCGGGCGCCGGAACGGCGAGACGCCGATCGAAAAGCCGGAAGGCGGGATCATCGGCGATTCATAGAGGCAGAGGCAGAAGCGGGTCGAGTCCGGATCGGCCGGAACGCCCATATAGCCGCCATGCTCGGCCCAATACATCGGCCTGATATAGACCGCCGTCTTGCCGTCGAATTTCTTCAAACCGTCCCAAGTCAGGCCGACGATCTCTTCCGTCGTCATCGAAGGCTTCAGGCCAAGCGCGATCGCGGAAGCGTTGACGCGAGCGGAGTGCAGCTCGAGGTCGGGCGCGACGCCTTCGAACCAGCGGCCGCCGTCGAAGACGCTGGTGCCAAGCCACACGGCATGGCTGCGCGGCCCCAGTACCGCGACATTGCCTTCATACCAGTCGCCGTCCACATAGGTCCAAGTCGCGGTTTGCGCCGCTGCCGCCAGTGTCATATTTGCCGTCCAAACGAGTGATTTCGGACCGGCATAGGACGATGCTTTGAGGGCCGGCGTCAACCGACATGGCCGAAAATCATTGAGGCCAGCGGTACTTACAGAGCGTCGCCCGAAACGGATCGTGCAGCGCCCCTATAAATCTTATGTTTGATGCATCTCGGTTTCCCTAAAACCGCGACACACTTTTGTGCGACATGCATTAAAGCGCAATCAGCGCTTGCGCGGGACGCATCCCCGCCTCAAAACTCTTGTCATGCATCCTGCGGCCTATGTCTTCGACGCCTATGGCACGTTATTCGACGTGCACGCCGCCGTGCGCCGTCACGCCGGCGAGATCGGCCCGGACGGCCAGCTTCTCTCCGAAATCTGGCGCGCCAAGCAGCTCGAATATTCCTGGGTCAGAACGCTAATGGGCGGCGCTTACGCCGACTTCTGGCAACTGACCGAGCAGGCGCTGGATTTCGCTTTGCGCAAGGTGCCCTCAGCCGACCCGGCGCTGCGGACGAAATTGCTCGAAGCTTATTGGCGGCTCGATTGCTACCCGGAAGTGCCGGCCGTGCTGAAGGCGCTCAAAGCGTCGGGCGCGAAGCTTGCGATCCTCTCCAACGGCTCGCCGGAAATGCTGGACGCTGCGGTCAAATCCGCGGCGCTCGATCAGATCCTCGACGACGTCTTTTCGGTCGATCAGGTCAAACGCTTTAAGACCGACCCCTCGGTCTACGACATGGTGGTCACCGGCTGGCGGCTCTATCCGGGCGCGGTGTCGTTCCAGTCGTCGAACCGCTGGGACATAGCCGGCGCCGCAAAGTTCGGTTTCCGTACGGTCTGGATCAACCGGACCAATCAGCCGGACGAATACCGCGACTTTCCGCCGGGGCTGATCCTGCCATCACTGGAAGGTCTTCTGGCGTCCGCCTGATGCCGCTGTTGCTGCAGCGCAACAGCTGCGGCGCGGTCACAGCTTCGCCTTTTTCTGTCCACCCTCAGGCCAGAATTGGAACCGTCTATCCCCGCCGACTGTTATGAATGCCGCCTGCCCGCGAATTCATGCTTTCTTGCGAATTACGACCTAGAAAAGGCAACCATGTCAGACGCTTCCTTCCGCATCAGCCGCCGTGGCTTTCTTAGTTTGACGGCCCTTGGCGCTGCTTCGGCCGCCGTTTCAGCCTGCACCACCACCGGTCCGGCCCCTGCTCCCATCCAGCCGCCGCCACCGACCTATGTCGAGCCGCCGCTCGGCGATTACGCGACGATGTATGGCCCGATGTCGGACAACGGCTTCGACCTGCCGGCCATCCCGGTGAACAAGATCGATCACCAATTCTTGCGCCAGATCGTTCCCGATCCGACCGGACAGCGCCCGGGCACCATCGTCGTCGACACCACCGGCCACTTCCTCTATCTGGTGCGCGAGGGCGGCCAGGCGATCCGCTACGGCGTCGGCCTCGGCCGCGCCGGCTTCGAATGGTCGGGCGACGCGGTCGTGCAGTGGAAGCAGAAATGGCCGAAATGGACGCCGCCGGACGAGATGGTCGCGCGCCAGCCGGAGCTGACGCAATTCAGCGCCAAGAATGGCGGCATGCCGGGCGGCCTGAAGAACCCGCTCGGGGCGCGTGCGCTCTATCTCTTCCAGGGCAACCAGGACACGCTCTACCGCTTGCACGGCTCGCCCGAATGGTGGTCGATCGGCAAGTCGGTATCGTCGGGCTGCGTGCGCCTGATCAACCAGGACATCATCGACCTCTATGACCGCGTGCCGACCAAGACCCCGGTCATCGTGACGGCCAACATCGGCGCGCCGGAAGAGAACATGCCGGAGCGCAAGGCGATCCCGATCGACAACGGTGTGCCGACGGGCTCGATCCTGCTCGGCCCGGTCAAGAATCTCACCAACGAGATTTTCTGACCTCTTTCTGCCCATGTGCATGGGCAACATGCACCGATCATCAGCGGTGCTCGGCCAAAATCGTGGCCAGCACCGCGACGCCGCGTCGCAATGCCTCCGCGTCGAGCCCGGCGTAGCCCAGGATGAAGCCGGCCGTTTCCGGCCTGGGTCTGCTCGGATCATAAAGGGGCGACACGGGATATAGGCCGATGCCGGCAGCGCGCGCCGCGGCGATGATCGCCAGTTCGCGTCCGGCATCGATGCCGTTCATCCAGGCGACGACATGCAGGCCGGTATCGGCTCCGGCGACAGTGACCTGCGGCCCCAGATGGTCAGCCAAAGCCTTCAGCAGGACCTGTCTGCGCTCAGCGTTCTTCCTGCGGATGCTGCGCACGTGGCGTTCGTAGGCGCCGCTCGCCAGCAGCTCGGCCAACACGTCCTGCTCCAGCATCGGAGCATGCCGGTCGGTCAGGCGCTTGGCCTCGCCGAATGCCCGGCGAAGGCTCAGGGGAACGACGAGATAGCCGAGCCTCAAGGTCGGCGAGAGCGTCTTGGACAGCGTGCCGACATAAATCACCGAGTCCGCGTCCAGCGCCTGCAACGGCGGAATGGGGCTGATGTCGTGACGGTATTCGCCGTCATAATCGTCTTCCACAATATAGGCCCCCGTACCGGCGGCCCAGGCCAGCAGCGACCGCCGCCGCGTCGCCGAAAGCACGCCGCCGAGCGGAAACTGGTGCGAGGGCGTCACATAGGCGAGACGGGCCGGCGGCAGCTTTTCCGTCCTTAGCCCATCGGCATCGACAGGAACGGGCACGGCAATGCCTCCGGCCGCCTCGAAGGCGTGGCGTGCCAGCAGATAGCCCGGGTTCTCGATCACAAAGGGGTCACCGGGGTCGAGCAGCAGGCGCGCGCAGAGGTCGAGCCCCTGCTGCGAGCCGTTGACGATGACGATCTGGTCCGGCGTGCAATTGATGCCGCGAGCCCGCCAGAGATAGGCCTGAAGCGCGTTACGCAGACCGGAAGACCCCTGCGGGTCACCATAGCGCAGCCGCGCGGCGCGGTTGACGATTGCCTTGTTCGACGCCCGCCGCCAGGCCAGCACGGGAAAGTCCGCTCCGGACAGGTCGCCATAGCGGAAATCGGCAATCTTGACCGGCTGCGCCAACGCCGCCGGAGGCAGGGTCAGCAACCGTCGCGCGAATGCAGACAGGTGCCGTGGCGAAGCGGCCGCGACGGGCGCTTCTCCCGACGCCTTCTCCAGTCCCGGAGCAACGATCGCGCGCGACCCCTGCCGGATGACCAGGTAGCCCTCGGCATCGAGTTGGCTGTAGGCCGCGGTCACCGTGGTCCGCGACGCGCCCCATTCGGCGGCAAAGGCCCGCGTCGACGGCAAGCGATCACCGGGCCTGTAGGCGCCGCTGTGGATCTGCGCCTTGACGGCCGCGATGATGCGGCGCGCCACGCCGTCCTGCTCAAACTGGACCACAAAAAACCTTCAAAACTGGATGTTCCAAGCAATCCAGCTTTCCGGCATCTTGCTGTGCAACGCAAGGAGTTTTCACCATGTACATCCCGCCTGCCTTCCGCGACGACGATCAAGAGAGCCTGATGGCCACGATCCGCGCGGCGCGTCTGGCGACGCTGGTCACCGCCACGGCGGAAGGTCCGCTGGCGACGCCGTTGCCGCTTTTGCTCGACGAGAACGAGGGCGAGCATGGCGTGATCTACGGCCACGTCGCAAAGGCAAATCCGCAATGGCGCGTGCCGCTGGTGGGCGATGGGCTGGCGATCTTCATGGGGCCGGACGCCTATGTGACGCCGGCCTGGTACCAGACCAAGCAGGAGACCGGAAAGGTTGTCCCGACCTGGAACTATGTCGCGGTCCACGCCCGTGGTCCTGTCGAATTCTTCGAGGATGCCGACAGGTTGCTCGAGGTCGTGACGCGACTGACCAACCTGTATGAAGGAGAACGCGCCGCGCCCTGGGCCGTGTCGGACGCGCCGGCGGATTTCATCCAGTCGCAGCTCAAGGGTATTGTCGGCTTGCGCATGCCGATCACGAAGCTCGAAGGCAAGCGCAAGATGAGCCAGAACCGCAACGCCGCCGATCGCGCCGGTGTTATTTCCGGCCTGTCATCGAGCGACCGTCCGTCGGACCGCGATGTCGCGCCACTCATCCCGGTTTGAAACGCAATCCCTTAACGAGCCCGTCATGCCGGACCTGACCCAGTTCGCCCTGTATTTCGCCGCGGCGTTCCTGCTCGCCATCACGCCAGGGCCGGGCATCTTCTATGTCGCGGCGCGCACGCTGGCCGGAGGACGGGCGGAAGGCATCGCCTCGAGTTTCGGGACCGGGCTGGGCGGCATGGTCCACGTGCTGGCCGGCAGCCTTGGCGTTTCGGCAATCGTGCTTGCGAGCGCGGAGCTGTTCACGGCGCTGAAGCTGATCGGCGCCGTCTACCTCGTCTGGCTCGGCTTCCGCACCTTTCAGTCCGCGCGCCGCGAGGCAAAGACGATGCTGGAAGGCGGGACGCCGGCGGCTGCCGTCGGCGCCGGCCGAGGGTTTCGCGAAGGCGTGCTGGTCGAGGCCTTGAATCCGAAGACGGCGGCCTTCTTCCTGGCCTTCATTCCGCAATTCGTGAACCTCAGCGCCGGCCATGTCGCCCTGCAATTCATGACCCTCGGCTTCGTTTCGGTAACGCTCAATACGCTCGCCGACGTCGTGGTCGCATTCGCGGCCAGCCGTATCCGGCAAGGCGCGGCCGGGCGCAACAATGCGATGCGCCGCCTGCGCGAGGCGTCAGGCGGCGCGATGATCGCGCTCGGCATCGGCCTGGCCATCGCCAAGCGCCCCGCTCTCTGATCACCAAGTGCGGACGCTGTGTCGCTCTCCGATGTTCGGACGCGACGGAATATCCGGCGGCTGCTTCCCGTCAGGTGCAAACCCACTCGCGGATCTTGCACTCCTTGTTCTCGCCTCCGCACTGGGCTGTCGCCTTGTCCTCGGCTTCGCGGCGGGTCGTGGCCGACGCTGCGCCCCAGAACGGCGTCGCCGCGCCGCGGCTCTTGCCGACCGAGAGCGCGGCGCAGTGCTCATAGGGAAAGCCGGTGCCGTCATCATCGTCCCAATGGCGATGGTTGCGGAACACCTCGACCACCCGGCAGCCCTTGCCGTCCGCGTTCTCGCAATGCTTGAGCGCTATGTCTTCCGCTTCCTGCCGCTTGTCGGCGCCCCAGAAGAAGCCGTGACGGCCGTCGCCCGGCGAATAGGCGATCGCGCCCCAGATGCCCTTTTCCTCGCTCGCCGACGCTGGCGGTGACGGGGCGACCAGGTCAGCGGCGTTGCTCGCAATCGTAAGCCCGGCGAGCGCCGCAAGCAGCGGGATCGAAAGACGGGGATTGATCAGCATCTTCGTGCTCCAGTTGCAGCTATTCAGCAGTCGACCGTCATGCCCGGCTCTAGCCGCCCATGCGCGCGACCGAGACGACGATGCAAGTGTTGCCGGTCGGGACCAGCAACGCCTGGCCGGCATTGTCGGCCAGGTTGAAAAGCATCGAGTTCGAAAGATTGTCCGCCAGCAGGCTGCCCTTCGGAAGCGTGCCGGCGACTTCCTGGCAAGAGCGAGGGAACGGCGCCACGCGCACGAAGCCGCCCTCGCAGCTCTGGCCGAGAGGCGAGGCAAAAACGACGCCCGCGGCCTGCGTCTTGTAGTTCGGCAGGTTGTAGCTCATCCCGGCGACGGCCTGCACGGCGTGGGTATCGGGCGAAGCGTTGTCCCATTGCGTCTGGATGGCATAGGTCGACCCGGCAGTCAGAGCCTGCCCCATCGTGGCAAAGAGATTGGCGCAGGTGCGGACACCTGCCTGTGCGACATGCGCCTGGAAGGGATTCTTGGTTGCCGAGGCGTCGGCCGTCGCGGGCAAGACTTCTGCCGGCTTGCCCTGCATGGGCGCCTGCGCCTGCGCGGAGGCCGTGCCCGCGACGAATGTTCCAAGCGCGGGATAGAGACGGAACGACAGGACGACCGCCGCCGCGACCAAGACCGCGAACGCGCCGAGCAGCGCCGTGTTTCGCACCAGGCGCCGGCCTGGCGAACGCTGTGGCGGCGCACTTGCCGGCGGCTCCGGCAGCGCGACCGGCTGGGAGTGCGTCAGGATTCTGTCCTCGATGGATTGGCGTGTCATCTCAAAGTCTTTCTAGTTGATGGCCGACAGCGCGGTCTTGAGTCCCTTGAACGGGGCATCGATGCTGACGGTCGCTCCCGACGGCAGAGAATAGGAAACCTGGACCGTGGTCTCTTTGCCGATCTGCTCGCGAAGCACCGGGCCGACGGGCACATAGCCGACGCAGACCGACGCATCGCAACCCTGCAGCTGAACGTCGACCGGCTGTTTGCGGCCGGCAAGTCTCAGCGAAAGCTTGCTGCCCTTACCTGCCGCGCTTGGAGTCCGCAATATCATGAAGGGTTTGCCTTTCTCGTCGGCCGCGAGCGACCAGCTGAAGACCAACGCCTGGCTTTGGTCGATGAAAGACTGGCCGATGTTGCACACTTTCTTCCTGGCCTGCAGGTTCTCGTCGCAGATCAGCGTCCAGTTCTCGAACGGACGAGTGGTGCGCTGATAGTCGCCAAGCTTCACGCCCGCAGGCACCGCCACGTCGGAAGGCTTTATCCGATAGGCGGGCTGGGCCGCCTCCTGCCCGACCGCACGCGGACCGGACAGGAGCAGGCAAGCCATGCACAGTGCGACGGCAGAGACGGCTCGTCCGGCCGTGAAGGGGCTTTTTGCCTGAGCATGATTATTCGAAGAACCGCTACGCACTTTTCGCGATCACGCTCTAGTTCAGGGTAAAGCTGACACCCGCGCCGACACCCCAGTGCCCGCCCGCCGTCGTGCCGGATACGTTTGCCCGGGCTCTGCCATCTTCGCTGGTGTAACCGGCGCCGAACGCGACGGCGCCTTCGCCGCGCCAGTAGCCGCCACCGGCCGCCACGCTCAGCTTGCCCGGACGGTCGTCATAGCGCAGCGAGGCGGCCGCAAGGCCGATCGCGGCAGCCTGGCGCGCCTCGCCCCGAGCCTCGCCCATATCCATGTTGAGCTGGCTGAGCTTGGAGTCGGTGTAGGCATTGGCCTGCTGCAGCGTGGTTGCCGCCACCTGGTTGGTATAGGCCTTGGAGTTGTCGAACGTTGTCGCCAGCCCGTTGTTGAATTGTAGCACGTTGACTGCATCGGTATCGGCGGTGCCGGCGCCGACATTGTGGATGACGACGGGCGCATTCACGTCGCCGCCGACGAGCGTCAGCGAATTGGATTTGGTGCCGTCCGGATTCTTGTCATACTGGACGGCGAACTCATTCAGATTGCCGACACTTCCCTGCACTGCTTCGACAGCCTGATTGGTCGCGTAGAGCTGGCTGCCATTGATGGCGTCGGTGGAGGAGGCACTGATCCGTCCCGCCGCCACATTGGTGACGGTGCGCTCGTTGCCGACGCTGCCGACGCTCACCGTGCTCGTCGGAGCGGTTCCGGCGAAGGTGTAGTTGACGCCGTTGATCGTCGTGCCGGTGGTGGCGACCGCCGCGGCGGTCGTCGAGCCGGCGCCGAGCGCGACGCTGCCCGGCTCATTGGCCGTTGCGCCGGCGCCGAGCGCCATGGACTGGGCGCCGTTGGCGGTCGAGTTGGTGCCGAAGGCGATGCTGTCGGCCTGATTGGAGGTCGCATTCTGGCCGATCGCGATGCCGCCCGGCGCCGTCTGCTGCACGATGGCGCCGTTGCCCATGCCGATGCCGTTGTCGCCGTTGACGGTGGTGCGCGGGCCGATCGCGACCGAATCGGTGCCGACCGCCAGCGAGTCCGGGGCGGTCGAATTGGCGTGGAAGTACATGGTCGGCGTCACCGCGAAGGAGCTCAGCGCACCCTTCAACTGACGGAGCGTGACCGCGTCCTGGTCCTGAGTGCCGTCGGCCACGTTGATGATCTGGCGATAGGACGTGGAGGTACCCACCGAGACGGCGCCGAGCAGGGTCATGTCCGTGGTGTTGTAGGGAATGAGGCCGGTGCCGGAGAGGATCGATCCCGATGCGGGCGCGACCGCGCGATCCGAGACCGAGCCGGAGCCAAGCGCCACGCCGTCGGCGATGGTGACAGCTGTGCCGCGGCCGAGAGCCAGCGAATTGGCGGCGGATGCCGTTGCCTGGTAGCCGAGCGCCGACGAACCAACCCCTTGCGCGGAGGCGTCGGTGACCGGCAGCGTGGTGTCGTTGGTGCGCACATAGCGGATGCCGTCGCCATTGGCGTCCGTGTATGCCGTCGAGGTGTCGCCGGCAAAATTGTTGATCGTGTTGCCGAGAGTGGTGATGTCGGCGGTGTTGGCGGCGATGTCGGTCGTGTTCTGCGTTACCTGCTGGTTGGTGGCGAAGAGCTGCGAGCCATTGACCGCGTCGGTCGAGGAGTTGCTCAACCGCCCGGCCGCGACATTCTGGATCTGGCGCTCCGCGCCCACCGAGCCGACCGAGAATGCGCCGGCCGGCGTTCCGCCGGCGAAGGTGTAGTTGACGCCGCCGATCGTCGTGCCGCCGACATTGGTCGTGGCTCCCGATACCGAATTCAGGCCGATCGCCACGTCGCCGGCATTGTTGGCGACGGCATTCGGGCCAATTGCGACGGAGTCCGTCCCCAGGGCCTGGGAATCGGCAAGCGTCGAATTGGCATGGAAATACTTGATGCCGCCGCCGGTGTTGATGTTGTTGATCGTGTTGCCAAGATTGGTGATGTCGGCGGTGTTGGCCGCGATATCGGTCGTGTTCTGGGTTACCTGCTGGTTGGTCGCGAACAGCTGCGAGCCGTTGACCGCGTCGGTCGAGGAGTTGCTCAACCGCCCGGCCGCGACATTCTGGATCTGGCGCTCCGCGCCCACCGAGCC
>NZ_JAIUHK010000016.1:0-125770 GCF_020165075.1 Mesorhizobium sp. CA4 | reverse complement strand
CCCAGCGCACGAGCACATGCGCGTTGTCGTCGAGCCGCCGTCCGGGCACGGCGGTGAAGAGGTCGGCCGAGACCGCCTCGGCCTCGAAGCCGGAGACGAAGCTTGCCAGGTTGAAAGCATGCACGCCGATATCGGCGAGCACCGCCGACTGGCCGGCGCGCGCCGGATCGGTGCGCCATTCCGCCTGCTTCTGGCCCTCGGCGTCGATCGGCTTGGTCAGCCAGTCCTGGATGTAAGCGCCGTGCACCGACACGATGCTGCCGAGCTCGCCCGCCGCCACCATCTCACGCGCCTGACGCACCATGGCGTAGCCGGTGTTGTTCAGCGTGACGACGAAGCGGCGCTTCTTCGCTTTGGTCAGCGCCACCAGCGCTTGTGCCTCCTCAAGTGTCGTCGACAGCGGCTTGTCGCAGATGACGTCGATGCCGGCCTCGAGGAACGCGGTGGCGATCGGCGCGTGCAGATGGTTGGGCGTGACGATGACGACCGCCTCGATGCCATCGGCCCGCGCCGCTTCGTCCTTCGCCATGGCGTGGTAGTCGGCGTAGCTGCGCTCCGGCGCGATGCCGATCTCCGCGGCGGAGGCGGCTGCGTTCTCCGGATCCGAGGACAATGCGCCGGCGACCAGGGCGATCTGGTCGTCGAGCCGCATGGCCAGCCGATGCACGGCGCCGATGAAGGCGTTGCGGCCGCCTCCGGCCATGCCGACCCGCAAGCGTTGGCGCGAGGTTCCGTCAGCGGTTGCATAGACCATGTTCGATTCCTCGCGGATAACTGTCATTGGCAGCGCGCGACTATACGGAGGCTTCCCACCAATTTCGAACAGTTTTTCCAGATTTTGTTTTGTAAAACGATCCTGCCGCACTAGGCTTGTAGGAAAGACGGAGGGTCTGGGTGATGAAGCGTAGGATGGCTGCCCTTTTTTCGGGCGCCAACTTCGACAATTGGCGGTCTTCACCTTCCCGCGCGGTACCTCAAACCCGGCCCATGCCATGAGCGGCGTGCGAACCTCACCCGGCCAGGCCGGTGACAGCGCTCCCCGCAAACAAGGCCGGTCGCTGGCGGCAGTTGGCTACACGAAACCGCAAACCTATGAAGAGCTGCGCGCCGTGCTTGCGTCCGGCACCGTGCATTTCCCGAAACGGCTTCGCCAGGTGGCGATCTTCCTCTGGCAGCACCCGAGCGAGGTGGCGCTCGGCACGATAGCGCAGGTGGCGGACCAGGCCGGCGTGCAGCCTTCGACCCTGGTGCGCTTCGCGCAGATCTTCGGCTATTCCGGCTTTTCCGATTTCCAGCTCCTGTTCAAGGACCGCATGAAGGGCTCCTGGCCGGATACGCAAGGCAGTCAAGACAAGGCCGAGGAGCCGAACGCAAACCTGCATTTCCTCAATGGCATGGTCGGCGCCTGCCAGGCCTCGCTCGGTCGCATCGGCAATGATTTCGATATCGCCGCTTTCGAGAGGATGGTCGACCATCTGGCGGCGGCCGAGCTGATCTATGTCATCGGCAGCAAGCGCGCCTTCCCCGTCACCACCTATCTGTCGCTGACGTTGTCGCAGCAGGGCGTGCGCAACGTGCTGGTCGACAATGTCGGCTCGACCGCGCTTGACCAGGTCGGCTGCATCTCGCCGCGCGACGCGGTGCTGGCCGTCTCCTTCAGCCCCTACAACTCGATCACGCCCGATCTCGTCGCCGTGGCGCATGAGCGCAAGGCGCGCATCCTCGCCATCACCGACAGCACCTTTTCACCGCTGGCAAAACTCTCCGACACCTGGCTTGAAGTGGTCGAGCAGGACTTTGGCGGTTTCCGCTCGCTTGCCGCCTCGCTCGCAGTCGGCATGGCATTGGTCCACGGCGTCGTCGCGCGCCGAACAGGCTGACAAGAGCAATTCCTGGAAAAGTGTGAGCGGTTAAGTTCGGCGTCTTCGCCGTAACCTTCCGTCCGGAATTGCGAAAGACAAGGAGATAGAGCGGTTCACCGGTTCCATGAAAACGGTGAACCGCTTTAGCACGATTGACTAAAGAGAACCATCGTTCCATATTCGAAAAAATGGAAACTTTGTTCCGGGAGGAGGAATGGAGGTTCGTCTCGACGGCAAGGTGGTGCTGGTCACCGGCGCGACGCAAGGCATCGGCCGGGCGATCGCCGAGACGCTTGCGCGCTCCGGCGCCGCCGGACTGCTGATCACCGGGCGAGACCAGAAGCGCGGCGACGCGGTCACCGCCGAACTCGCGGCCATCGGCACTCCCACCGCCTTCGCTGCTGCCGATCTCGGCGACCCCGAGGCCCCGGCGCGGCTGGCGCAAGCCTGCATCGACCACTTCGGCCGCATCGACGGCCTAGTCAACGCCGCCGGCCTGACCGATCGCGCTTCCTTCGTCGATGCCACGCTCGACGACTGGGAATCGCTGTTTGCCGTCAACGCCCGCGCGCCCTTCTTCCTGATGCAGGCGGCAATCGCCGAGATGAGGAAGCGCGGACAGGGCGGCTCGATCGTCAACATCCTGTCGATCAACGCGCATTGCGGCTCGCCGGAGCTTGCCGTCTATTCCGCCACCAAGGGCGCGCTGGCGACGCTGACCAAGAACGCCGCCAATGCCCATCGCTTTGACCGCATCCGCGTCAACGGCATCAATGTCGGCTGGACCGATACGCCGGCCGAACGGATCATGCAGGCCGAGACGCTCGGCCAGGGCCCGGGCTGGCTGGATGCGGCCAATGCCACGCAGCCCTTCGGCCGGCTTTTCTCCGTGAGCGATATCGCCAATCTCGCGGTCTTCCTGCTTTCCGACGCGGCGGGCCCTATGACCGGGGCGCTGATCGACCAGGAGCAATGGGTGATCGGAGCCAATCGGTGAGCGCCGAGAAGCTCAGCCCTGCCCTGCTCGGCCGATTGCCGTCGGAGGTCCGCAAGCCGGCTTACGATCGCGCCGCGCTGAAGCCGGGCATCGCCCATATCGGCGTCGGCGCCTTCCACCGCTGCCATCAGGCCGAATACACCGACGACCTCCTGGCGAAGGATTTCGACCGCTGGGGACTGGTCGGCATCAATATCCGCCCTCCCCTGCTGGCCGGCACGCTCGGCCGGCAGAGCGGCCTCTACACACGGCTGATCCGCCAGAACGACGAAGTCGAAGCGCGCGTTATCGGCAGCGTCTTGCGCGTCGTCGACAGCCAGGAGATCGCAGCGCCGGCGCTGGACGTACTCGCCTCGCCTGACATCGAGCTGGTCACCATGACGGTGACCGAGAAAGGCTATTGCCACATCCCGTCGAGCGGCGCGCTCGACCTCGACCATCCCGATATCGTCCGCGATCTCGCCAACCCCGAGACGCCGCGCAGCGTGCCCGGTATCCTGGCGCGCGCGCTGGAACTGCGCATGGCCAGACAGGGCAGGCCGGTGACGCTGTTGTCCTGCGACAACATCCCGACCAACGGCATGATCCTCTGCAATGCCGTACGGACATTTGCCGAACGGCGCGGCGGCAAGCTGGCGAACTGGATCGAAGCCAATGTCGCCTTCCCCGCGGCCATGGTCGACCGTATCGTGCCGGCGACGACCGAGGCCGATATCGACGCCGTCGAGCAGCGCTTCGGCTATCGCGACGGCGCTGTGGTGGTCGGCGAGCGCTTCCGCCAATGGGTGATCGAGAACCGCTTCGCCGGACGCGTGCCCCGCTGGGACCTTGTCGGCGCGACCTTCGTCGACGATGTCACGCCATTCGAGCACCTCAAGATGCGCGTGCTGAACGGTGCCCAGACGACGCTCAGCTATCTCGGGGTGTTGGGCGGCTTTGAACACACGTTCGAGACGATGGCCGACCCGCTTCTGGCCCGTTTCGTCCGGCGCATGCTGACCGAGGAAACATTGCCGACGCTGACGCCCGTGCCCGGCATTCAGCCGGCGGCCTATGTCGAGCAGAGCCTGTCGCGCCTCGCCAACACCGCGATCCGCTATCGCAACCACCAGATCGCCACCGATGGCTCGCAGAAGATCGTGCAGCGCCTGCTCAACCCGATCCGCGATCGCCTGGCGAAAGGCGGGGACATTGCGCTCCTCTCGGTGGCCGTTGCCGGCTGGATGGCCTATCTGATCAAGGCTTCCGCCCGCTTCGGCCGCGCCTGGCAGGTGTCCGATCCGTTTGCCGACAAGATCGCCGCCATTGCCGACCGCATCGGTACGGACAGCAAAGCGCTCGTCGATTCGATCCTTGCCATCGACGCTATCTTCGACCCGGCCTTGGCCGCCAACGCGACATTCCGGGCCCATATCATCGCCGGGCTCGGTGGTTTGCTCTCGAACGATCCGATGGGCTTTGTCGGACAGGTCTGCGCTGGGCCAACCGATGCGCGGTTGAAGCAGCCGACGCGATCTGCATAGTTAGCAACCGGGAGGGATCATGAAGCTTGGACTGCTGACAGCACCGTTTCCGGATACGCCGCTCGGCGAAGTCGCCGATTGGGCGCGCTCGGCCGGCTTCGAGGCGCTGGAAATCGCCTGCTGGCCGAAGACTTCCGGCGCCAGCCGGCGCTATGCCGGCACCAGCCATATCGACGTGGGAGTCTCGGCCGCTGAGGCCAAGGACATCGCCGACGAGCTCGCCGGCAAGGGCCTGGCCATCTCGGGTCTCGGCTTCTATCCCAATCCGCTCCATCCCGACCGGGCGCATCGCGAAGCGGTGATCGACCATCTGAAGAAGGTGATCGTGCTGGCGAGCCGCATGAGCGTGCCGCTCGTCAACACCTTCTGCGGCGGTGATGCTTCGAAGACTATCGACGCCAACTGGGAAGATGCGCAGAAAATCTGGCCGGCGATCATCGCCCATGCCCGCGAGCATGGCGTCAAGCTCGCCTTCGAGAACTGCCCGATGATCTTCAGCTATGACGAATGGCCGGGTGGGCACAACATCGCCTATTCGCCCTATGTCTGGCGCCGCATTCTCGAAGCCTGGGGCGGCGATGTCGGCATGAACTTCGACCCCTCGCATCTCGTCTGGCAGATGATCGACAAGGAGCGTTTCATCCGCGAATTCGGCAAGAGCATGCTGCATGTGCATGCCAAGGACCTGATGATTGATCATGATGGTTTGTACGAGCGCGGAATCCTTTCGGCCGGCATAGGCTGGCAGGTGCCGCGCATGCCGGGGCTTGGGGACATCGACTGGAGCAGGATTTTTTCGGGCCTGTATCGGGCCGGCTATGACGGGCCGGTCATCATCGAGCATGAGGACCGGCGCTTCGAGGGGACGGACGAAAAGGTCAAGCGCGGCTTCCTGCTTGCCCGCGACGTGCTGCGCCCCTTCATCAAATGACGAAAGCTTGGCTCCGACTGAATCAGAGCCCTGGAACCGAACTGAAAAGATCAATGTGGAGGAGTACTGAAATGAAAAGACATCTGACCGTGGCCTCGCTCCTTGCCGGCGCCGCGCTGCTTGCCTCGGTGGGCGGCTCGGCCGCCGCCGGCAAGTACACGATCGGCATTTCCAACACCGTGCAGGGCAATGGCTGGCGCGAGGAAATGATCTGCGCGATGAAGGCGCAGGCGCTCGCTTCGGGCGAAGTGGCGAAGCTCAACATTGCCCACCGCAACACCGACGCCGCCGGCCAGCTCGAGGACATCCGCAACCTGATCAGCGCCAAGGTCGACGCCATCGTCGTCAACCCGGCCGATCCGGCCGGCATCAAGGCCGGCCTCGAGGAAGCCACCAAGGCCGGTATCGTCGTCGTCGCCGTTGACCAGGCGGTGACCGAGCCGTCGGCCTACATCATCTCCAACAACCAGGAACAATACGCCTATCTCGGCGCCAAGTGGCTGTTCCAGCAGATGGGCGGCAAGGGCGACGTGTTTTATATGCGCGGCGCTGCCGGGGCCTCGGCCGACTCTGACCGCGACAAAGGCTTCAAGAAGGCTCTGGCCGAATTCCCCGACGTAAAGGTCGCGCAGGAAGTCTTCACTGGCTGGCAGCAGGATCAGGCCAAGCAGCAGATCCTCTCCTTCCTCGCCACCGGCACCCCGATCAACGGCATCTGGACCTCCGGCATCGACAACGTCATCGTCGATGCGCTGGTCGAGCAGCAGGCGCCGATGGTGCCGGTCGTGGGCGCCGACAATGCCGGCTTCGTCGGTCAGTTGATCTCGGTCAAGGGCCTGGTGGGTGCGGCCGTCACCAATCCCGGCTCGATCGGCGGCGCCGGCGTGACGCTGGCGCTGCAGATCCTCGACGGCAAGAAGCCGGCGCAGCAGACCGTTCTGGTCGAACCGCAGCTTTGGGAAAACGCCACCGAAGAAGGCAAGGCCAAGCTGAAGAGCGTTGTCGATCCCTCGCTCAGCCCCGAATGGCCGGTCTCGATCTCGATCCCGGACTGGACGACCTACACCAAGGACCAGATCATCGCCTGCAAGGGCCCGGGCGAATAAGAGACGAGACGCCCTTCTGCCTTCTCCCCTTGTGGGAGAAGGTGGATCGGCGCGATAGCGCCGAGACGGATGAGGGGTGTTCCAGGGAACGCCAATGTCTCACTCCGCTGGAGCACCCGTCATTCGTCGCCTTCGGCGACACCTTCTCCCACAAGGGGAGAAGGGGAGGTGAGCCGCGGTCTGCATCAGTTTTTGGAACGAGAACCACACGATTTGACAACAAACCCGTCGCCGCAAAATCCCCTCCTCGACGCCACCGGCGTGACGAAGAACTACGGCGCGGTTGCCGCGCTGCGCAACGCTTCGCTGTCCGTGCTGCCGGGCGAAGTGCATGCGCTGATGGGCGCCAACGGCGCCGGCAAGTCCACGCTGGTGAAGATCCTGACCGGTGCGATCAAGGCGGATGCCGGGCGCATCCTGATCCGCGGCCAGCAGCTCGATGTCCGCTCGCCCGCCGACGCACGCCGCGCCGGCCTGCTGCCGGTCTACCAGGAACCGGCGTTGATCCCCGATCTCGATGTCCTGTCCAACCTGCGGCTCACCGGCACGCCGGTCGAGCCGTTCCGCGCTTGGGTGCGCGAGATCGGCATTCCCGACCTCGATATCCGCGAGACGGCCCGCCATATCCCTTTGGCCATCCTGCGCGTGCTCGATCTCGCCCGCGCGCTCGCCGTCGAACCCGACGTGCTTCTGCTCGACGAGATGACCGCGGCTCTGCCGGCTAACCTTGCCGAGAAGGTGCTGGAAGTCGTGCGCCGCCAGGGCGACGCCGGCCGCTCCGTCATCTTCATCTCGCACCGTTTCGTCGAGATTTCCGCGCTCTGCGATCGCGCGACCGTCTTGCGCGACGGCGCAACCGTCGGTGTCGTCGACATCGAACCGGGCATCGAGGAAAGAATAGTCGAGATGATGCTCGGCACCCGCATCGAGAAGACACGCGTCGCCGCGCGCGCGGCGAATGAGGTAGCGGTTGCCGTCGGCGGTCGTCAGAGATTGTCGGTCCGCAACCTGCAGCTTGGCACCAAGCTCAACGACGTCTCCTTCGATCTCGCCAATGGCGAGGTCGTCGGCGTCTTTGCGCTCGAGGGACAGGGCCAGGACGAGCTCTTCGCCGCGCTTGCCGGCTCGATCCGCCCGACAGGCGGCACCATCGACGTCGACGGCGCGCCGGTAAAATTCTCGCATCCGAGCGACGCCATCCAGGCCGGCATCGCCTATGTGCCGGGCGACCGCGCCGAGGCTTTGGCGATGCAGCGTTCGGTGCGTGAGAACATCGCGCTGCCCTTCAGCGCGGCGCCGCGCAAATGGGGGCCGATCCGCATGCGCCGGGAGCAAGTGGTGGTTTCCAGCGCCATCGGCAGATTGCAGATCGACACCCGCGCCCAGGGCGAAGTGCAGCGCCTGTCCGGCGGCAACCAGCAGAAGGTGACCATTGCCCGCTGGATCGCGGCCAACGCCCGCACCATTCTTTGCTTCGACGCGACGCGCGGCATCGATGTCGGCACCAAGCAGGAGATCTACAAGCTGCTGCGCGAGCTCGCCGGCCAGGGCAAGTCGGTGCTGTTCTACACATCCGAGATGGAAGAGGTGCAGCGTGTCTGCGACCGCGTCGTCGTCATCTTCGGCGGCCGCGTCGTCGATACTTTCCCGGTGGAAGAAGCCGACGAAGCGGCATTGATGCGGGCCGCCTACGGCCTGCCGCGCGGCGCCAAGGCGGATGTCGGCATCCTTGCCGAGGTCAAACCCGGTTCCAGCGCGGAGGCCGCGTCATGAGCCGCTTTCTCCGCAATCAGGGCTGGGTCGCGGGCCTCTTCGCACTGCTGATCTTCCTCTTCGTCGTCACCAAGCTGATCCAGCCGGGCTATGGCAGCGGCGACTTCGGCTCGCTTGCGCGGGCGGTTCTGCCTTACGCCTTCGCGGTCGCGGCCCAAACGGTCGTCGTCATCGCCGGCGGCATAGACCTGTCGGTCGCCGCTATGATGGCGCTGACCAGCGTGACCGCGGCCTCGATGATGAACGGCGCCAGCGAGGAATATGCCTTGTTTGTCGTGCCCTTCGTGCTGGCCATGGGGCTGGTGCTCGGCGCTCTGAACGGCGTGCTCATCGTCGTCACGCGGGTGCCTGATATCGTCGTCACCTTGGCCATGCTGTTCGTGCTTCAAGGCGCGGCGCTGCTGGTGCTTGGTGCTCCCGGCGGCGCCGCCGCCGAGTGGCTGAAGGCAAGCGTCATCGGCACCGTGCCGATCCCCGGCCTGCCGGATTGGGCCGACGCCTGGGTTCCAAAGGCGCTGGTGCTGCTCGCCGTTTGCCTCTGCATCGTCTGGATTCCGCTCAGGCGCTCGCGACTTGGCCTTTCCATCTACGCCATCGGCAGCAACGAGCTCGCCGCCTTCCGCAGCGGCGTGCCGGTGGCGCGCACCAGGATCGTCGCCTATGCGCTCTCCGGCCTGTTCGCCGCGCTCGGCGGCCTGTCGCTTACCATCAGCACCGGTATCGGCGCGCCCATCCCCGGGCCTTATCTGCTTGCCAGCGTAGCCGCCGTGGTGCTGGGCGGCGTCGCGCTCGGCGGCGGCAAGGGCGGCCTGCCCGGGCCGATCATCGCCGTCTTCGTGCTGCGGCTGGTGCGCACCGACCTGACGCTTCTGGCCATCGATCCGAACGTCACCGCGATCATCGAAGGCGCGATCATGGTCGCGGTCGTGATGTTCGGCGCCTTCATCACCATGCGGAGCCGCCCGGCAGGAGCAACGCCATGACCGACATCGCGACCATGCCCCAGCCTGTCTCGTTCGGCCGCCGCCTGAAGCGCTTCATGGCGGACCGGCCGCTCATCCCTCTGATCGTCCTTTTGATCATTCTCGTGGTGATCCTGCAGATCCTGCGCCCCGGCATCGTCAACGAGCGCTGGATCGCCAACACGGCGAAATTCGCCATCCCGCTGGCGATCCTCGCCGGCTGCCAGACCATGACGATGCTGACCGGCGGCATCGACCTTTCCGTCGGCACCGTGGCGACGATGAGCGCCTTCATCATGGCAACGCAGATCGTCAACCAGGATCCGGCGGTGGCTTTCCTGCTGGCCATGCTGCCCGCGGTGCTGATCGGCCTCGTCAACGGCATCGGCGTCGGCGTGTTTCGGGTGCATCCGCTGATCATGACGCTCGGCACCAGCCTGATCGGCACCGGCTTCCTGCAGGTCTACCAGCGCACGGTGATCGCGTCCGGCGCCAGGATTCCCGATTTCCTCAACTGGCTGGGCACCGGCCTCACCTATGGCTTTCCCAACGCGCTTCTTCTGTTCGTGCCGGTGGCGGTGCTGATCGTCTTCATGCTGAACCGCACCGGCTTCGGCCGCCTGCTCTATGCCGTCGGCGACAATGAACGCGCCGCGCGCCTGTCAGGCGTCCGCTACTGGCAGGTGATCACCGCGCTCTACGTCCTCTCCAGCCTGCTCGCCGGCATCACCGGCCTGCTCTATATCGGCCTGATCAAGGCGCCCTCGCTCTCGCTCGCCGAACCGCTGGTGCTGCCTTCGGTGGCTGCCGCCGTCATCGGCGGCACCTCGATCTTCGGCGGCCGCGGCGGCTACACGGGCACCATCATCGGCGCGCTGATCCTGACCGTGCTGACGACGCTGCTCACCATCCTGCAGATGCCCGAAGGCGGCCGCCGCATCCTCTTCGGCTTCATCGTGCTGTTCGTGACGGCGGCGTATTTGAGGATCATCGAGGATCGATAAAACGGGTCGCGACGGGCACAGCTCACTCAGCCGCTTGCACTCGGCGCGACTCGATAATCGCCCTGATCTCCGAGCGGCATGAGCCGCAATTGGTGCCCGCACGCAGCGTCGAGCCGATCGCTTCGAGGCTGTCGCATCCCGAGGCGACCGCCGAAGCGAGCTGGTTGGCGCCGACATGGAAGCACGCGCACACGACGCGCCCGATGGCCGGCATCGGCACGGGTGACCGGCCGGACAGAAGCGCGTGCCGGACTGCGGCCGACAGCGGCTGGCGCGTGGCGAGCAACGACACCAGCCAGTCCCGTGCCGGCAACTGGTCCGGGGCGGCGACCAGCAAGGCTTCGGCCATGGCGCCGCCTTCGTCGATGGCCGCGGCGCGATAGGCGAGCCCGCGGCGGTCGGTGTATTCCAGGAGTTGATCCCGCCGCTGGACGCCGAGCAGCTTGCGCGCCAGCAGGATGCCCTGGTCCGGCGGCTCGGTTCCGGTCAACTCGTAAACCCAGCCGCCCTCGACAGCATGCCGGCTCCAATGCACGAAACCGGTCGGCCTGAGATCGCGTCGCGTGATGAGCACGCCGGCCCAGCCAGTCTCTTCCCGCACGATTCTCACCGGAACATGCTTGAGCTCTGGCTGGCCGGAATACGGATCGGTGACCGGCGAGGATAAGAGGCCGGCTGCTGCCTTGGCTGCGAACTGGCCGCTCCAATGCATGGGCATGAAGGCGTGTCCGCGCCGCTGCGCGTCGGCCACGCGCACTCTGGCGCGGACGAAGCCGAAGCGGGTTGAAAGATGAGCGAGGTCGCCCTCCTTGAGCTGATGCGCGGCCGCGTCCGCCGGGTGAAGGTCGACCGCCGGGTCCGGCGCGTTCGCCATCAAACGCGGCACGTTTCCGGTGCGCGTCATGGTGTGCCACTGGTCGCGCAGCCGGCCGGTGTTCAGGGCGAGCGGATAGTCGGCGTCGACCGTGAAGGCCGTCGCCTCCTGCCGCACCGGCACGAAACGCGCGCGTCCGTCCTGTGTCGCAAAACGACCGTCGGAGAAAAGTCTCGTCTGCTGCTCGCACCGCTCCGATGCGGGCCAATGGCGCGGCGCGAAGGCGGAATAATCTTCATCGCTGAGATCAGCCACGCCGCCAAGGTCGAACAGGCGCTTGCCGTCGTTCTCGAAGGCGGACAGCGCTGCATGCTCGCGGAAGATCGCGGCTGGCGTCTGGTAGGCGAAGGCCTCGCCAAAACCCATGCGCGCGGCGACCTCGCAGATGATGCGCCAGTCGGCTTTCGTGTCGCTGGGCGGCGGCAGGAACGGCCGCTGGCGCGAGAGGCGCCGTTCCGAATTGGTGACGGTGCCATCCTTCTCGCCCCAGGCGGCGGCCGGCAGCAGCACGTCGGCATAGCGCGTGGTGTCGGTGCGGGTCACATCCGAGACCGCGACGAAATCGCATTTGGACAATGCAGTGCGCACACGCGAAGCGTCGGGCATCGAGACGGCGGGATTGGTGCCCATGACCCACAAGGCCTTGATGCGGCCGTCGGCGACCGCCTGGAACATGTCTAAGGCCTTCAGGCCGCCGCGCCGGGCGATGTTGGGCGCATTCCAGAAGCGGGAGACCCGGTCGATACTGGCCTCGTCGGCAAAATCCATATGCGCGGCAAGCTGGTTGGCCAGACCGCCGACCTCGCGGCCGCCCATGGCGTTCGGCTGCCCGGTGACCGAGAACGGCCCCGTGCCGGGTTCGCCGATGCGGCCGGTGGCGAGATGGCAGTTGATGATGGCGTTGACCTTGTCGGTTCCATGCGCCGACTGGTTGACGCCCTGGCTGTAGACGGTGACCGTCCGCTCGGTCGCGGCAAAGAGATCGTAGAAGGCCTGGACGTCGGCTGCCGCCAGCCCGCAGCCCTTTGCCACGCGTGCGATCGAAGGCGCATCGGCGCCGGCGAGCGAAGCTGCCGCATCGAAGCCCGATGTATGATCGCGGATGAAATCAGGATCGATTTTTCCGGCCTGGACGAGATATGCAAGCAGCCCGTTGAACAGCATCACGTCCGTGCCCGGATCGAGCGCCAGGTGCAGGTCGCATTCGTCGGCGGTTGCGGTGCGGCGCGGGTCGACGACGACGATCCTGGTTCCGCGTTCCTTTCGCGCCGCAAGCATGCGCTGGTAGAGAACGGGATGGCACCATGCGGTGTTGGAGCCGGTGAGCACGATGAGATCGGCGCACTCGAAATCCTCATAGACACCGGGAACGATGTCCTCGCCGAAAGCGCGGCGATGACCGGCGACGGACGACGCCATGCAGAGCCTTGAATTGGTGTCGATATTGGCCGAGCCGATGAAGCCCTTCATCAGCTTATTGGCGACGTAATAGTCCTCGGTGAGCAACTGGCCGGAGACATAGAAGGCGACAGAGTCCGGGCCGTGTTCGGCGACAGCCTGCGAGAATTTCGCGGCCACGAGGTCGAGCGCTTCGTCCCAGCTCGCCGGCTTGCCTAGAATTTCCGGCCGCAGCAAACGGCCTTCGAGGCCAAGCGTCTCGCCGAGAGCCGAACCTTTCGAGCAGAGCCGGCCGAAATTGGCCGGATGATCGGGGTCCCCGCGCCCGGTCGCAATCCCGCCGGCGGCGACCTCGGCGAGCACGCCGCAGCCCACCCCGCAATAGGGGCAGGTGGTCCTCACCTCGCGTGCTTCTTGCATGCCTCAGGCCGCTTTCGAGGCCAGCGCTTCGAGCGCGATGAACAACCGTTCGCCCTCAACCTTGACCGGTATAGTCCGGACCGAGCCTTCGTCGGCGCCAAGCGCCTTGCCTGTCTCCAGCGAGATCACCCAATTGTGCAGCGGGCAGGTCACCGCAGCGCCGTGGACGATCCCCTGGCTGAGCGGTCCGCCCTTGTGTGGGCAGTGGTCGTCTATGGCATAAACCTGATCGTCCGCGGTGCGGAAGACCGCGATCTTGCCTTGCGGAGTGGCCACGCAACGCGCGCCGCGCGGCGGAATGTCGGTGACGGAACCGATGGCGATCCAGGTCATGTTGGTCACTCCGCCGCCTCCGCGAACCCGACCGACGCCATCGGCCTGAACTCATGCTTGTCCTTGCCGGAGACGCGCTCCGACCACGGATCGACCTGCGCGAATTTTTGGCTGAAGACGAAGCGCTCGAAATAGGCGCGGCGCTTCTCGGCGTCGTCCAGGATCTGCTTCTTGATCTCGGCCGTGCCGACGCGCTTTGCCCATTTGTAGATGCGCTCGAGATAGCGGGCCTGCTCGCGATACATCTGGACCAGCGCCACGATCACCTCCAGCGCCTCGTCCTCGGTCTTTACCAAGCCGAGCACTTCCGTGCCCTTGATGTCGAGGCCGGCGGCGCCGGCGAAGTGAATTTCGTAGCCAGAGTCGACGCACACCACGCCGACATCCTTGCAGGTCGCCTCCGCGCAGTTGCGCGGGCATCCCGACACAGCCATCTTCACCTTGGCCGGCGTCCACGAACCCCACATGAACTTCTCGATGCGGATGCCGAGCCCCGTCGAATCCTGCGTGCCGAAACGGCACCAGTCGGAGCCGACACAGGTCTTCACCGTGCGCAGGCCCTTGGCATAGGCATGGCCGGAGACGAAGCCGGCCTTGCCGAGATCGGCCCATACCGCCGGCAGGTCCTCCTTGCGGATGCCAAGCATGTCGATGCGCTGGCCGCCCGTCACCTTGACCATCGGGATATCGAACTTGTCGACCACGTCGGCGATGGCGCGCAATTCGCCGGCGCTGGTCACCCCGCCCCACATGCGCGGCACCACCGAATAGGTGCCGTCCTTCTGGATGTTGGCGTGCACGCGTTCGTTGATGAAGCGCGACTGGTAGTCGTCGGCATATTGGTCCGGCCAATCGCAGACGAGATAGTAGTTGAGCGCCGGCCGGCATTTTGCGCAGCCGCAGGAGGTCTTCCATTCGAGCTCCTGCATGATGGCAGGGATCGTCTTCAGGCCCTTCGCCTTGATCAGACGCCGCACATCGTCATGGCCGAGGCTCGTGCAGCCGCACATAGGCTGTACCGCCGCCGGATTGTAGGCCTCGCCCAGTGTGAGCTTCAGCAGCTGCTCGACTAGACCCGTGCACGAACCGCAGGAGGCCGAGGCCTTGGTGTGGGCGCGCACGTCGTCGAGGCCGGTCAGCCCCTTCGCCGTGATCGCGCCGGTGATCTTGCCCTTGCAGACGCCGTTGCAGCCGCAGATTTCCGCATCATCCGCCAGTGCCGCAACGGCCGCCAAAGGGTCCGAGGAAACGCCTCCCTGGAACGCCTGGCCGAAGATCAGCGTGTCGCGCATCTCCGATATGTCGGTCGCCTTCTTCTTGAGGTCGTTGAACCAGGCGCCGTCGGCGGTCTCGCCGAACAGCACCGTGCCGATGATGCGGTTGTCCTGCAGCACGACGCGCTTGTAGATGCCGGCGGAGGCGTCGCGCAGGATGATCTCCTCGCGGTCGTCGCCGTCGGCAAAGTCGCCCAGCGAATAAAGGTCGATGCCGGTGACCTTGAGCTTGGTCGGCGTGTCGGAGTGGACGAAGCGCTTGTCCTCGCCATCGGCCAGCCTGGCAGCCGCGACGCGGGCCATCTCGTAGAGCGGCGCGACGAGTCCATAGACATGGCCGCCGACCTCGGCGCATTCGCCGAGCGCCATGATCGCGGGGTCGGACGTTTGCATGCGGTCGTCGACGACGATGCCGCGATTGACCTCGAGCCCGGCGTCCTTGGCCAAGGCGCTGTTCGGGCGGATGCCGACCGCCATCACCACCAGCGTTGCCGGGATGATCGTGCCGTCCATCAGCTCGACGCCCTCGACCTTGCCGTTGCCAACAATGGTCTTGGTGTTGGCCTTGGTCATGACCTTGATGCCGCGCGCCTCGACAGCCTTCTGCAAGAGGTAGCCGGCGGCGGGATCGAGCTGGCGTTCCATCAGGGTCGGCATGACGTGGAGCACGGTGACGTCCATGCCGCGCTCCTTCAGCCCGGCAGCGGCTTCGAGCCCGAGCAGGCCGCCGCCGATGACGACCGCTTTGGCGCGCGACTGCGCGGCAAGCAGCATGGCGTTGACGTCGTCGAGGTCGCGGTAGCTGAGCACGCCGGGCAAGTCCTTGCCCGGCACCGGAATGATGAAGGGCACCGAGCCGGTGGCGATGACCAGCCTGTCGTAACTCTCGGTCACGCCGTGGTCCGAGGTGACGGTCTTCGCGTCCCTGTCGATGGCGACGATCCGGTGGCCCTTGTAGAGGGTGATGCCGTGCTTGATGTACCAGCCGTCACCATGGATGACGATTTCCTCGAACTCCTTCTCGCCCGAAAGCACCGGCGACAGCATGATGCGGTCGTAGTTCACGCGCGGCTCGGCGTTGAAGATGGTGACGGCGTAGCGGTCGGGCGCGGCTTCCAGCAGGTGCTCCAGCATCCTGCCTGGCGCCATGCCGTTGCCGATGATGACGAGTTTCTCGGTCATGTCCGGTCTGCTCCGATCTATTCGGCGGCGTAGGATAGGGACGGGCTCTTGACCTCGGCCGCGCGCTCCATCCGGCGGACGGTGACGTGCATCCAGATCAGGCAGGAGACGACGATGAGGAAGAGCAGCATGAAGCAGCTCGACCAGACCCCGGTGAGATCGTTCAGCGCGCCGAAGGCGATCGGCAGAATGAAGCCGCCGAGGCCGCCGATCATGCCGACGACGCCGCCGACCGCGCCGACGCTCTGCGGATAATAGACGGGGATGTGCTTGTAGACGGCGGCCTTGCCGAGGCTCATGAAGAAGCCGAGCACGCAAGCGACGGCGATGAATGCGAGCGGGCCGATCTCGACATGGAACGGGATCGGCCCGCTGATGCCGCGCACGACATAGTCTGCCGAGGGGAGAGACAGAGTGAGTGTCGCGACGGCACAAACGCTGAAGGTCCAATAGAGCACGGCGCGGGCGCCGATGCGGTCGGAAAGCACGCCGCCATAGGCGCGAAAGATGCTGGCGGGGATCGAATAGGCGGCGCCGATCATGCCGGCGGTAGCGATGCCGAAGCCGTAGACGCCGATGAGGTAGCGCGGCAGCCAGAGCGACAGCGCCACGAATGCCCCGAAGGAGAAGAAATAGTAGAAGGCGAAGCGCCAGACCTGCAGGTTCTTCAACGGCGCGAATTCCTGCCAGAAGCTTCTTGCGGGCATCGCCTTGCCGGCGCGGCGCTCGCGGATGACCGGATCGTCGCCCGTGGTGAACCAGAAGATGACTGCCATGACGACGAGCGCCGCCGCCCAGACCAGCGCCACCGACTGCCAGCCCCAGGCGAGCAGCACGAGTGGCGCAAGGAACTTGGTGACCGCAGCGCCGACATTGCCGACACCGAAAATGCCGAGCGCCGTGCCCTGCTTTCCGGCCGGGAAGAAGCGCGAGACATAGGCGACACCGACGGCGAAAGAGCCACCGGCAAGGCCAACGCCAAGCGCGGCGATCAGCATCTGCTCATAGGTGTGCGCAAAAGCGAGCAGGAAGGTGGCGACCGCCGCCGCGAGCATCGTCATGGTGTAGACTAGGCGTCCGCCATAGCGGTCTGTCCAGACGCCGAGCACCATGCGCACGAGTGAGCCGGTGAGGATCGGCGTGCCGACGAGTAGGCCGAACTCGGTCTCGTTCAGCCCAAGCTCCTGCTTGATGCGTACGCCGATGATGGAAAAGATCGTCCACACCGCGAAACAGACGGTGAAGGCGATGGTGGACATCACAAGTGCCTGCCTGGGAGCATTATCCTGGCTGGGCGCGGCTGGGAGGTTTGCGGTCATGGTCGGCTCCGGTTTGCGGCGTGGGAGGCACCGCGTGTTGTCTTGATCAGAGGCGCGGCATCGGTCAGCGCCGCGAGACCGGGACTTGCGCGGTCACCTGCGGGCTTTTGCCTTCGGTTTCGTGATTGGCGGGAAAGAGCAGGAGCGCGGCAGTGAAGAGAGCTGCGGTCAGCGCGCTGCTCGCCAGGAAATCGCGACGGGTGAAATCCTTGAGCAATGTCGTTGCGATCCGTTTGGTCATCGTCGTCTCCGGTCCAAAACGAAAAAGCCGCCGTCCAGGCCTCGCGCGTCCGTATATCCGGGATCGCGTATTGACCTGAGCGGCAGCTTTGCCTGTGGCGCCCGCCATTGGACGCCTGTTCCATTGCCCGCGAACGGGCTCGATTATTTCAAAGCACGAAGCGTGCCAGTTTCGCTCGGAAGCTGAATTTCAAGGAAAATCAACGCAGTGGGAGCTTTGGCCTTCGGCCGGGCCGAGCGGCGGCGCGGTCAAACATTGATCAATGGCATAAACATGCAGCATAAATTTTGTGCAATGCACAAGATTGGCGCGCAAATGATCAGGCGCGTTTCTGGCCGGCGACGTAGGCGTCAATCCGGTCCGGATCGAAGATCTGGCCGTCGAAAAATCCGTCCGGGCCAAGGACAAGACTCGCGCCGGCCGAGCCGACCGGCGTCGCCGCCTTCAAGGCCCCTTCGACTTTGGCATTGGCGCCGGGCAGCGCCACGCCGAGCGGCTTCAGCGCCGAGCGATAGAGGTCGGGCCGGTAACAATCGCGCGCGATGGCGAGGTTTTGCGGCGTATGCGGCAACTGACCCCAGCGCACCATCTGCGTGTAGAACCACAGCGCATGGCTCTTCCAGGGAAAATTCGCCGCCTTGTCGAAGGGCAGGAAGAAATCCTCGACGTTCCGTTCCACGCCTCCACCGAGTTGAAGGCGTCCGGTGAGTGCCGGCATCTGGATCGCCTCCGGCTGGCCGAGAAACTCAGGCCTCGCCATCAGCGCCGCAAGGTCGCCGCGGTTTGCCGGATCCTGGCACCAGCGTGCGGAGTGATGCAGTGCCCTCAGCAGTGCTGCCAGCGCGTCCGGGTTTTCTTCCGCCCAGACTTTGCGCACGCCGATCACCTTTTCCGGACTGTTGCGCCAAAGCAGCGCCTTGACCGTGACGATGCGGCCGATGCCTGCCGCGACGGCCGCGCTGTTCCAAGGCTCGCCTACGCAATAGCCGTCGATGCGGCCGGCCGCCAATGCATCGGCCATGAAGGGCGGCGGCACAATGACGATCTCGATGTCACGGTCGGGATCGATGCCGCAGGCGGCGAGCCAATAGCGCAGCTCGTAATTGTGCCCGGAATGCGGATGCACGACGGCGAAGCGCAGCGGCTCGCGGCCAGCGCTCGCTCGCTCGTGGATCAAAGCGCCGAGCGCCTGCCCGGCACGCGCCGGGTCGAGATCAGGCGACGCGCCATGCGCCGCCATGCCCTCCCATACGGCGTTGGAGACGGTGACGCAATTGCCGCCGAGGCCGAGCGAGAAGGGCACAATGGTTTCGGAAGCGAGCGGCGTGAGGCCGAGGCTGCAGGCGAGCGGCATCGGCCCAAGCATATGGGCGACATCGAAGTGGCCGATGGCGATGCGGTCGCGGATATTGGCCCAGGAGGTCTCGCGCTGCAGCTTCAGATCGATGCCCTCACGCGCGGCAAAGCCCATCTCACCGGCCGCGACCATGACGGCGCTGTCGAAGAGCGGCATGAAGCCGGCGGTGATTTCGTGCGCCATGCTCATTCGCCCTCCTGCGGCCCCAGCAATCCCGCCGCCGTCACCAGGCTCTGGGCGATATCGGCGATCTTGCGGTTCTGGTTCATGGCGGTCTTGCGCAGCAGCACGTAGGCCGCCTCTTCGTTCAGGCCGCGCGACCTCATCAATATGCCCTTGGCCCGGTCGATGACCTTGCGGTTCTCGAGCTCGCTGCGCGCCTCCTCCAATTCGCGCGCCATGCGCGAGAAGGCGTTGAAGCGGCTGATCGCCATGTCGAGGATCGGCTTGATGCGTTCCTTCTTCAGCCCGTCGACCACATAGGCAGACACGCCGGCATCCACGGCCGCCTCGATCGAAGCCTGGTCGGAGCGATCGACGAACATGGCGATTGGACGTTTTACCGCGCGCGACAGCTGGAACATGTTCTCCAGCATATCGCGGTTGGGATTTTCGAGATCGATGACAATGACGTCCGGCTCGATCTCGGCGATGCGCTTGGCGATGCCGGCCACGTCATGGACCACCGTGACTTCGCGATGGCCGGCGTCCCGCAATCCGGCCTCGATGATCGAGGCGCGGATGCGGTTCTCGTCGATAACAAGGATGGTCAACGAACCGGCGGACATGCGTCTATTGTGCAGCCGGATGGAGATTGTGCAATGCGGTAATCCACAGGGATGGTTTCCGGCCGCTCTCAGGGCGGGGCTGCGACGCTACCGCGCCCAACCCTGCGTTGCCGCTATGGGCCGGGACACTATAGGTGTCCCATCGTGCGCCGCTTCGCGATATCGCACAATCGAACTGCAGCCGTGATCACGCCCCCAGCCTGTCCTGCTCCGCAGCATTCGGATCGCCCGGCGCCGTCGCCCAGGCGAGCTCGACAAGCGTCACCGTTCGCCGGCCGACGCCGTCGACCTGGCAGACGATGAGCCCCTGCTCCTCGATATAGTCGAGCAGCCGGCGCGCACGGCGCAGAGAATGCGAGCCATAGGCGCGGGCAATCGCGGCATCGCTGGGACAAGGCCAGCCCTCCTTAGCGGCGCGGGCGATCATCATGAACACGCCTTGCATGTCCTCGGGCAACAGCGATGCGCGCACCGAGACGTCCCGCCATGCATCGTCCTCGGCCATGTCGGAGCCGACGCCCGCGCGGGCGCGCGTCAGCATGCGGCGGAATTCCGATAGGTCGGGCACGACCGAAGCGAGGCCCTCGATGCGGCAGCGGACCACGAATTCCTGGTAGAGCACGCCAATGACCCGAAAACCCGCATCGGGCTCGGCCAGGATGGCGCGCAGAATGCGATCCATCCGTTCGCGCCGCTCCGCCAGGTCCTCGGCGCTTGGCTGCGGCTCCATCGGCTCGGGGCGGATGTCCAGCGGCGCGGCCTTGGCCGCCATCAGCTGGTCGAGCAGGTCGGGCGAAGGCCGGCGTTGCGGCCGTACCGTCTCCGGCGGCGGCGCGGCAAGAATGATCGCGCGCGCATCTTCGAGCGCGGCTCCCGGCATCGGCATCAGCCGCGGCGTGCCGTTGCGCGGGCTGGTTTCGGTCTGGCCGATGCGCAGGCCGAGCGGGCGGCGGGACAGCGCCGGGCCGAGCGCCATGAAATGCCCGCGCTCCAAGTCGCGGAAAGCTTCGGCCTGGCGCCGCTCCATGCCGAGCAGGTCGGCCGCGCGCGCCATGTCGATGTCGAGGAAGGTGCGGCCCATCAGGAAGTTGGACGCTTCCGCCGCGACGTTCTTGGCAAGCTTCGCCAGCCGCTGCGTGGCGATGATGCCGGCAAGCCCGCGCTTGCGGCCGCGGCACATCAAATTGGTCATGGCCCCCAGCGAAAGCTTGCGCGCCTCGTCCGAAACCTCGCCGGCGGCGGCGGGCGCGAAGAGCTGCGCCTCGTCGACCACCACCAGCATCGGGTACCAATGGTCGCGCGCGACCTCGAACAGCCCGCCGAGGAAGGCCGCGGCGCGCCGCATCTGGTTTTCGGCGTCGAGCCCTTCGAGGTTGAGGACTGTCGAGACGCGATGGATGCGCGCCCGCTCGCCGGCCGCCTGCAGGCCGCGCTCGGTATGCTCCTCGGCGTCGATCACCAGATGTCCAAAGCGTTCGCCAAGCGACACGAAGTCGCCTTCGGGGTCGATGATGGTCTGCTGAACCCAAGGCGCGCTCTGTTCGAGCAGCCGGCGCAGCAGATGCGACTTGCCGGAGCCCGAATTGCCCTGCACCAGCAGGCGGGTAGCCAGCAATTCCTCAAGGTCGAGGGCCGCCGGCGCGCCTGCCGTCGTCTGCCCCATCTCGATTGCAACGGTCATATTTCGACTCGGATCGTCTCCCTGCGCGCGACGGGCTTATCAACCTGAGCGCGGTGCGTCGAGCTTGCCGGCCGTCGGCCAACCGATGTCCACATCTAAGGGCGGGTCAGCCCGTCCCTAAGGGCGGAGCCCGTCCCTACGGGCGCACCCCGTCCCTAAGGGCCGAACTGGCGGCAGGCTGTCGGCAATCGCACTGGTCGGACCACCATTTTGCTGGCGCAATCCAACCATTGGCGTATCATCCTTTCAGAGAGGGTTCATGGCAGGAGGAGGCCAATGAACATCGCTGCGGAAGTGCCGGTCCCGGACCTGACGGTGCAAGACCTTGTTTCGTCTGCTCTTTCGAACTTTCGCGCCGGCGACACCGTGTCCACACGCGCCATGCTCGATGCCATACGCCACGCCGACCCCGCCTGCGTGGACAGCGACGACCATCTGGTCGAGCTGATCGTGATGGCCGCCGTTGGTAAGACCATGGGCGTGGTCTTCGACCACCGCTCGCCCGATGAGCGGTTACCACGGCTGTCCTAGCGAGCCCCGTCGGCTGAAAGCTCGCTGACATCGTCAATGACGAACTAAACGGGCGTTTCGGCTACGCTCACAATGGTCGATTTTGCCAACACAGGCGGCGTCCGATAACCTCTCCTAGCTTCCCAGCGGATGCGGCATGTAGCCGACGAAGCCCGCGATCTTCCAGCGGCCGCCGACCTTACGGCAGAAGTAGAGCGTTTGCCACTTCAGCCGATCGACGCCGCCATCCGCCTTGGCGACCGAGCCGTCGAACTTCTTGTGCAGCACCGCGCGGTCGCCGTCCACGTCGATGTCGCGCATGTTGGTGACGCGAAACAGCGCTTCGCGCAACGGCTCGGCGAATTTCGTCGCCGCGGTTTCCTTGGCCTGCCGCAGCCATTCGTCGCGATAGACTTCGAGCCTTGGGAATTGAAGTCGCCAGGCGTCGGCGTTGCTGAGGAAATGCGCATGCATGCCGAAGAAACTTTCGGCGATGAAATCGTCCTCGACCATCGACCAGTCCTGTCCAAGGAAGGCATCGATGTCGCGCCGCACCAGCATTTCCCAAAGCGCGTGGCGGTCGGCATCGCCCTCGGGAAACGGATTCTTGTCGAAGGTCATGCTGGATCTCCCCTCACAATGCCGCAACCGACCGGAAACGGCGTCGAGCGCAACATGCTCAGGCTTCTGTAATAAAGCAACATGGATTTCGAAAAGATGTTGCTTTCCGACATCGGCTCTATGAGGATCATGCCGACCAGCGTAGACGGCTCTATAGCAGTCCCGCTCAATCGCAAAAAGGAGGCTCAGTTGCCCAAGCAGTGTTTTGGAAAATCGCATGTCCCACTCTCGCCGGCCGTGCGCGCCGGCGATTTCGTCTATGTCTCCGGCCAGGTGCCGGTGGGCAGCGACGGGCTGGTGGTGAAGGGCGGTATCGCCGAGCAGACCGAGCAGGTGCTGCAGAACGTCAAGGCGGCGCTGGCGCTCGCCGGCTGCACCATGGACGATGTGGTGAAGACCACAGTGTGGCTGGAGGACGCGCGCGATTTCGGCACATTCAACACCGTCTACGCAAAGCATTTCTCGAAGGATCCGCCGGCGCGAACGACGGTCGAGTCACGCCTGATGATCGACATCAAGATCGAGGTCGAGGCCGTCGCTTACCGGCCGGTCTGATCGCCCGGTCGGATCGCTTGCAGCAATTCCAGGAAAAGTGTCTAGCGGTTAGGTTCGGCGACTTCGCCGTAGCCTTCCGTCCGGAATTGCGTGAAACAAACAAAGGGAGGGCACCGATGCAGTTCGATCTCCTGATCAAAGGCGGCCGCGTCATCGATCCCGCATCGGGCCTGGACGCGCAACGCGACGTCGCCATCGCCGATGGTCGCATCGCCGCGATCGACGCCGCGATCGACGCCGAGCATGTCACGCAGGTGGTCGACGCCAGAGACTGCATCGTCGCGCCCGGTCTCATCGACCTGCACAGCCACGTCTATTGGGGCGGTACCTCGCTCGGTGTCGACGCCGACCGGCTCGCCGCCAAGAGCGGCACCACCACCTTCATCGACGCCGGCAGCGCCGGCGCGGGCAATTTCTTGGGTTTTCGCCGCCATGTCATGGAGCATTCGAAGGTTCGCATCCTAGCTTACATCAACATCTCCTTCGCCGGCATTTTCGGCTTTTCCAACACCGTATCCGTCGGCGAATGCAGCGATCTCAGGCTCTGCGAGCCGCGCGAAACGGTGGCGGCGGTGCGCGAGCATGCCGACGTCGTCGTCGGCGTCAAAGTCCGCTCCGGCAAGCATGCCGGCGGCTGGAGCGGCATCGCGCCGGTCGACCTCGCGCTGGAAGCCGCCGACAAGGCCGGCCTGCCGCTGATGGCGCATATCGACGAGCCGCCGCCCGGCCGCTCGGAAGTGCTGCCCAGGCTGCGGGGCGGCGACGTCCTCACCCATTGCTTCCGGCCGTTCCCCAATGCGCCGGTCTTCGCCTCCGGCGCGGTGCGGCCGGATATGCGGCTGGCGCGCGAGCGCGGCGTCATCTTCGACATCGGCCACGGCATGGGTTCCTTCGACTTCGAGGTGGCGAAGGCGATGCTCGCCGAAGGACTGGCGCCCGACGTCATCTCCAGCGACGTGCATCTCTACTGCGTCGACGGCCCGGCCTTCGACATCCTGGTTTGCATGTCGAAGCTCATGGCGCTCGGCATGCCGCTGATCGAGGTGCTGCGCGCAGCGACGCAGCGGCCGGCGGAGGCGATCGCCAGACCGGAACTAGGCGCGCTGAAGGTCGGCGGCACCGGCGATGTCGCGGTGCTGAAGCTCCAACCCGGCCGCTTCACCTTCGTCGACGCCGTCGGGGCGTCATTGGTCGCGGATCAGCGGCTGGTCTCCAACGGCATCGTCATCGGCGGCAAATGGTGGCCGAACGAAGCGCCCGACCACAACGAGACGGAGCGCTTCGAAGCGCATGCGAATCACACGCATGTGGATGTGGCGGCGAGGCATTTCGGGCGGGGGTGATCTCCCCCCTCGAGGGGGAGATGTCGCCGAAGGCGACAGAGGGGGTCGCCGCGCGTGAAGCGCCAACGCCGTCCGCGACAGACAAGAGAGGAAGTCGGCGTTCTACGTGAGACGACCCCCTCTGTCCTGCCGGACATCTCCCCCTCGAGGGGGGAGATTGCAGTTTCACCGCCTTGCGTTGCTCGGCTCCCCATACACCGGCGTCGCTATTCCCTCCATGCGCGCCTTGAGCTGCAGCGCAACGAACTTCGAGTAGAACCTCGACAGCGCCAGATTGCCGCCGTGGAACCACAGCGCTTCCTGCGCCGTCGGCTTCCACATATTGCGCAATTCGCCCTGCCAGGGACCGGGATCGCCCTTCACGCCGGAGCCGAGGCCCCAGCACGGGCCGACCTTGTCGGCGACCTCGCGCGAGACGATTCCCGCAACCGTCTCGTTCATCGACTGGTAGCCGGTGCAGCAGACGATTGCGTCGACGGCGAGTTCGCTGCCGTCTTCGAACAGGATGCCGTCCGGCCTCAGCGACTTGATGCCGGCGCCGCTTTTGACCTTGATCTCGCCGTTCAGGATCAGCTCGCAGGCGCCGACATCGATGTAATAGCCCGAGCCTGTCCGATAGGCCTTCATCAACAGCCCTGTCTCGTCCTCGCCGAAGTCGATGGCGAAGCCGCTGTCGCTGAGACGCCGGTAGAAATCGGCGTCGCGCGCCCGGATCACATCGTAGAGTGCGCGCTGGCCCTTCGGGACCAGCGCGAAGGGCGTCGAGGCGACGATCATGTCGGCCTTGTCGGTGGTGATGCCGCGCGCCAGCGCCTTCTCCGAGAAGATCTCGAAGCCGACATCCATCAGCGTATCGGATTTCACAACCGTCGTCGGCGAGCGCTGCACCATGGTGACCTTCGCGCCCGCTTCCCACAGATCGACGCTGACATCGTGGCCTGAGCTTGCAGCGCCGATCACCGCGACGCGCTTGCCGCGGAATTTCTCGCCGGTGGAATATTGGCTGGAATGCAGCAGCTCGCCCTTGAAGTTATCGGCCCCCGGCAACTCGATCTGCCGCGGCGGCCCATAAGCCCCGGTAGCGAAGACGATGTGCTTCGGCTTCAGCGTGACACGCTGGCCGACGCGGTCGACCACCACGGTCCAGACTTTTTCGGCCTCATCATAGGCGGCGCTGACGCATTTGGTGGCGACCCAATAGTTCAGCTCCATGACGCGGGTATACATCTCCAGCCAATCGCCCATCTTGTCCTTGGGCGTGAAGACCGGCCAGTTTTCCGGGAACGGAATGTAGGGCAGATGATCGTACCAGACCGGATCGTGCAGCACGAGCGAGCGGTAGCGGTTGCGCCAGGAATCGCCGGCGCGCGCATTCTTCTCGATGACGAGCGCCGGCACGCCGAGCTGCCGCAGCCGGGCGCCGAGCATGATGCCGCCCTGACCGCCGCCGATCACCAAGCAGTAGGGCTGCTCGTGGACGCCGAGATCGCGCGCCTCGCGCGCCCGTGCTTCCGCCCAGGTCTCGCGCTTCGGGTCGGCCTTGTGGCGGATGCCGAGCGGCCGCGCCGGGCCTTTCCGCTCCTCGAACCCCTTGAGCTCGCTCATCGCCGTGAACAGCGTGCGGCAGCGGCCGTCTTTGAGCCGCATGATGCCCTCGCCGCGCGCCACCGCCGTCTCGAATGTGAACCAGGCTTCGACTGTGCCGTCATCGACACTGGGCTCCCCAGACATCCGCCAGTGCGATGGCTGCGCCGATGGCAGCGTGGCCTTCAGCATGTCGCGGATGGCGGCCTGTCCTTCCATGGTCTTGATGTTCCATGTGAAGGTCAAAAGATCACGCCAGTAGCAATCCTCGACGAAAAGGCCGGTCGCCGACTCGATATCGCCGGCCTCCAGCGCCCGGCCGAATGAGCCGAGCCAGGTTGCCGCCTGTTGCGATGGTGCGATGTCGAGCATTCTTCTTCGTTCCCTTCTTCAGTTCGAATTCCTTGGCGGCGGCGCCTCCCCCTTCTCCCCTTGTGGGAGAAGGTGTCGCCGAAGGCGACGGATGAGGGGTGCTCCAGGGAAAGCCAGCGTCTCACTCCGCTGGAACACCCCTCATCCGTCTCGGCGCTGCGCGCCGATCCACCTTCTCCCACAGGGGGAGAAGGGACTCTGCTAATCTCCCAATGGCTCCATCTCCTTGCCTGTCCGATGGATCTGGGCGTTGTACTTGATGCGGCGCACCGTCTCGCGCGCCGGGCCGTCGATCCTGTAAGCGGTCGCCACCGCCAGCAGGTCGATGGCGGCCAGGAAAGCGTAGCGCGACGCTGTCGGCTTCAGCGTGTCGGGGTATTCGGGAACCGCCATCGTCAGCCGCACGTCGCAGACCCGCGTCAGCTCGGTGTCGGGCGCCGTCACGCAGATCGCGTTGGCGCGGTAATGCTTGGCGAGCTCCACCGCTTCGATCACCTCGCGCGTGCGACCCGTTGCCGAGATCGCGATGACCAGATCGCCGGGCTTCAGCGTCGAGGCGGTCATGCGCATCAGATACGGATCGCATTGCGCGCTGATGGTGATGCCGTAGCGGAACAGCCGGTATTGCGTTTCCTGGGCCAGCGCCGACGAACTGCCGCCGAGGCCGAACACCGTCACCTGCCGCGCCTTGGCGATCAGTTCCGCCGCCTTCTGCAGCTGGCCCGGATCGATCTGCCGCTCCGCCTCCTGCAGCGCGCGCCGTGCCTCGCCAAACACCGCGTTCCAGAACGGCATGCCGCTGTCGCTGTTCGCGGGTTGCGGCTTGGTGGCGAGATAGAGCGCGCCGACGACCAGGCTCTGCGCCAGCTTCAGCTTGAAATCGCGCACGCCCTCGCAGCCGATGGCGCGGCAGAAGCGGGTGACCGTCGGCTCGCTGACCCCGGCGCGCTGGGCGAGCGCGGCGTTGGAAGCGTCGACCGCATATTTGACGTCGTCCAGCACGACATCGGCGACGCGGCGCTCGGCCGGCCGCAGCTCCGCATAGCTGTCCTTCACCTGCGAGATGATATCGGGAATGCGCCTGACATGGTCGTGCCGATCGCCGTCCTCGTCCGCCGTTCGCAACGCCTGGCTGTCAGCTTCGGTCATTGGCCAGTCCTCCCCCGCCCGCTTCGGGCCCTATCATTCTCGCGATTATCCGCCTGCTAACCATAGGCAATCAACCGAGACGAGTATGTAGGAAAGTAACACGCACCGCAAGCGATCATAAAACTGATAGAAATCAGACGATTACATAGGATCCGATTGAACCTGATTGCTTCCGCCATCTGTCGCCGCTTGACAGTAAAGTAGGATAGTTACAGACTGATTTTCGCGGACAGATGGGCCTCCGGCAACGCATCGCGCAGTCTCCGAGGGGGAGCATGAGTACGGCAAGCGCAAAAACGCCGAAGCTCGGCGTACAGGCAGCGACGAAGGTCTACCAGACGGGCTCCGGCGATCTTCTGGCGCTGGATCGCTGCAGCCTGGATGTTCAATCCAACGAGATCGTTTCGATCGTCGGTCCCTCCGGCTGCGGCAAGACCACGCTATTGTGGTCGATGTCGGGCCTGCATCGGCTGACCGCGGGCGCGATCCTGCTCGACGGCAAGGAGATCACCGGACCGCGCCCCGAGATCGGCATCGTTTTCCAGGAAGCGAACCTTTTGCCCTGGCGCAATCTCGACGCCAACATCAACTTCCCTTTCGAGATCAAGGGCGAGAAGCCGGATCGCGCATGGATCGCGCATCTGCTCAACCGGGTCGGCCTCGACGGGTTCGGCGGCAAGTTCCCGCGCGAGCTTTCCGGCGGCATGCAGCAGCGCGCCGCGATCGTGCGCGCGCTGGCGCTGAAGCCGTCCGTGCTTTTGATGGACGAGCCCTTCGGCGCGCTCGACAGCTTCACTCGCGAAGAGATGAACCGCCTCGTCGAGGAGATCTGGCTCGACACCAAGACCACCATCGTCTTCATCACCCACAGCATCGAGGAGGCGATCTTCCTGTCGGACCGTGTCGTGGTGTTGACGACACGGCCCGGCCGCGTCGCCAAGATCTACGACGTGCCGTTTCCGCGGCCGCGTTCGCTGGAGATCATGGCGACAAAAGAGGTCTTCGACCTCACCAACAAGATCAAGATGGATATCGTCGGCGAGCGCGTGCGGCCAAAGACGCCGGAACGACCATCGGCTGAGATCGTGAGGATCAGGCCGTGAGTGGAGGCGACGCCATTCCGGAATTCTCCAAGGCCAAATCGGGAGATGGGCAGGACGTCAGCCTGACCAATCTTTCGGCCTTCGCCAGCGGTCCCGGCATCAAATCCGGCGCCGAGGTGGCGGCGATCCTTGCCGTGGCGGTGGTGATCATCGGCGGCATCGAGCTGGCGCTGCGCATCTTCCATGTGCCGCAATATATCATGCCGCCGCCGAGCTCGATCGTTTACGCCTTATTCGACGAGTTTCCGCTGATCGCGCCGCATCTCGGATACACGCTGGTCGAGCTTGTCTCGGGCTTCGCCATCGGCGCCGTCGTCGGCTTGGTGATGGCGGCGGTGATCACCCAGTTTCCCTTCGCCGAGAAGATCGTCGCGCCCTATATCCTGATCCTCGTCACCACGCCCATGCTGGCGCTGGTACCGTTGCTCATCCTGCGCTTCGGTTTCGGCTACACGCCGCGCATCATCGCGGTGGCTTTGGCAGCCGGCCCGATGGTAATGATCAACGCTGCTACCGGCTTCCGCCGCGTCGACAGCGCCAAGATCGCTTTAGCCCGCTCCTATGGCGCCAGCACGCTCCAGATCTTCTGGAAGATCCGCGCGCCGATGGCGCTGCCGATGATTCTGGTCGGTCTGATGATCGGCGCGATCTTCGGCCTGCTCACCGCCGTCGGCGCCGAGATGGTCGGCGGCGGCTTCGGTCTCGGCAACCGGCTTACCTCCTATTCCTCGATGATCCAGATGCCGCAATTCTTCGCGGTGGTGCTGATCCTGTCGACGCTCGGCATCCTGATCTACGCGCTGTTCTTCCTGATCGGCAAGAAATGGGCGAGCTGGGAGACATGAAGACGACCAAATGAACGCCCGGGAGGCGGGCAAAGGCAAGGCAGCGATCGATAGAAGGCAATCAACAAAAGGGGAATGCCATGACCAATGAAAGCTCATTCGACACAAGAGCAGGCATCAGCCGCCGCTATTTCCTGCAGGTGACGGCGGCCGGCGTCGTGACCGCCACCGCGCTCGGCGCATCGGGCCTTAGAGCCAGGGCGGCAGCCTATGAAAAATTCACCTGGATCTCGCCGCGCGGCACGCTGGAAGTGCTGGACGACTATCCCTACTGGTCGGCGAAGAAGGCAGGCTATTTCGGCGACCTCAACACTGACATGCAGCCGGGCCCGTCGGACGGCACCGCGACGGTGAAGTTCGTCGATGTCGGCCAGGCCGACATGGGCTTCCCCTCGCCCGGCGTCTTCTCCTTCGCCATCCAGAACGGCATGAAGCTGAAGTCCGTCTTCCACATGGGCGCGCGCGACACGTTCAGCATCGCCTTCCGCAAGGGCCAGGGA
Source organism: Mesorhizobium sp. CA4 (assembly GCF_020165075.1). NCBI lineage: Bacteria > Pseudomonadati > Pseudomonadota > Alphaproteobacteria > Hyphomicrobiales > Phyllobacteriaceae > Mesorhizobium > Mesorhizobium sp. CA4. The sequence continues at coordinate 96,163 of NZ_JAIUHK010000016.1, read as the reverse complement.
ACCAAGAACCTCAAGGACCTCGAAGGCAAGACCATCCTGCTCGGCTCCGCCGCCTGGCAGTCGATCGTCGATCCGCTGCTTGCCGCGCAAGGCGTCGACATCAAGAAAGTGAAATATGTCGAGGCCGGCTGGCCGACCTGGGGCACCGCGCTCGCCGGCGGCCAGGGCGACGCGGCGCTGTCATGGGAAGGCTTGCGCGCCGAATGGATCGCCAAGGGGCTCGACTTCGAATACTGGCTGGGTGTGCAGAACTCGAAGCTGCCGGCCAACACCTTCGTCGTGCGCGCCGCCGACCTCGAAGACGCTGACAAGAAGGCCTTCCTGGAGAAATATCTGCGCGGCTGGGCGATGGGCCTCGAATTCGGCTACCAGAACCCGCGCGCCGCGGTCGAAGCCGTGTTCGAGCAGTTCCCGACCTTGGCCAAAAACCTTGGGCCGGAACTCGGCACCACCTCGATCCTGCAGCAGATCAACGTCTTTCGCGGCGACATGGACAAGCGCGGCGGCTGGGGCTCGCACGACATGGCGAGCTGGCAGGGCTTCTTCGACGAGATTCTGAAAATCGGCCAGATCACCGCGCCGGTGAAGGCGGAAGACGTCTGCACCAACGACCTGATCAAGCCAGCCAACGACTTCGACAAGGCCAAGGTCAAGGCCGATGCCGACGGCGTGAAACTGTCGGAAGGCTTTGCTGCGCTCGATGTCGACAAGATCAAGGCGCACCTGTTCGACTCCGCCGTCAAATAGGGCAGACCGACCGACCAACGGGCGGCGTGATGCGCCGCCCGAATTAACGTTCAAGCATCGAGGAGGCTTCGATGGCCGGCAAAGTGAGAATCCTGGTGGTTGGTCTGGGCAATATGGGCGCCTCCCATGCCAGCGCCTATCACCGCTCCGACGGCTTCGAGATCGTCGGCATCATGAGCCGCTCGATCAACAGCAACAAGAAGATCCCGAAGGAGCTCGCCGGCTACCCTCTCTACGAGGATTTCGACCTGGCGCTGAAGGAGACGAAGCCGGACGCCGTCTCCATCAACAGCTGGCCCAACACACATGCCGAATATGCGCTGAAGGCGATCGCCGCCAACTGCCATGTGTTCATGGAAAAGCCCTTGGCCACCAACATCGCGGATGCCGAGAAGGTTGTGGCCGCCGCGCGCTCGAAGAACCGCAAGCTGGTGCTGGGCTACATCCTGCGGGTACACCCGTCCTGGATCAAATTCATCGAGGTCGGCAAGACGCTCGGCAAGCCGCTGGTGATGCGCCTCAACCTCAACCAGCAGAGCAGCGGCAGTGCCTGGCACTGGCACAAGAACCTGATCGACTCGCTGATCCCGATCGTCGACTGCGGCGTGCACTATGTCGACGTCATGTGCCAGCTGACCGGCGCCAAGCCGGTGCGTGTGCACGGCATCGGCGCAAAACTCTGGGCCGAGGCCGACAAGCAGAATTACGGCCATCTCCACGTCACCTTCGATGACGGCTCGGTCGGCTGGTACGAGGCGGGCTGGGGTCCGATGATGAGCGAGACCGCCTATTTCGTGAAGGACGTGGTCGGTCCGAAAGGCGCCGTCTCGATCGTCGCCGGCCAGTCGGGGAGCAGCGCCAAGGAGGCGGAGGAAGTCTCGGACTCCGCCGACATCGACCGCCACACCAAGACCGACGCGTTGAAGATCCATTATGCGCAGGTCGACGGCGACAAGAATTTTACCAAACCCGACGAGATCGTCAGCATGGAGGATGAACCCGGCCACCAGGAGCTCTGCGACCGCGAGCAGGCTTTCTTCCTGCGCGCCATCCGCGAGGACCTTGATCTCAGCGAGCAGATGGATGCCGCGGTCAACAGCCTGCGCATCGTGCTGGCGGCCGAGCAGAGCATCGCGGAGAAGCGGACCGTCGAGCTGACCTAGAGCAACTCCAGGAAAAGTGCGTAGCGGTTTTCCGCCAAAAACAAAGACGCCGCGCCAGCCCTCTCATCCGGCCGCTTCGCGGCCACCTTCTCCCGGTGGGGAGAAGAGGTTGGAGCCGACGCTGACGATCTCCTGTCCCCGCCGGGGAGAGGTCAGCCGAGCGAAGCGGAGGCTGGGTGAGGGGAGCCGCCGGGCCATTCTCAGCCTCCGGCAAGAACCTGACGGGAGGAACACATGGCTGCGATTTCGGAGAGCCTGCTCGATACCTACACCAACTCCGATGCCCTGGGCCTGGCCGACCTGGTGAAGCGCGGCGAGGTTTCTGGCATCATCACCGAGACCGGCGTCGGCTATCGGTTGCGCGAAGTCGATTGGAACGAAGGGGGCGACAGGCATCCGCCGGTCGCCCTGAGCCATTCCAGGAAAGGTATGTAGCGGTTATCCGTCCGGAATTGCGTAGAACAGCTCTAAGACGAATACGCTTGGTTCGCCGGTCAGTCCGCAGACAGGTCCGCCGTCCGCGCCAGGGCGCTGCCGAAGCCGTTGAGCGAGATGGTGAAGGAGATCGGCTGCGTCGTGTCGGCCGCCGTGGCGTTGACCTTCAGCGTGGTGCCATTCTGCAGCAACGGCGTGATATTGGCATCGAACGTCACCGGCACCAGGCAACCTACCGCCTGGCAAGTGTTGAACTGCAACGTGCCATCCAGCTTCTTGTCGTCGATTTCGAACGAGATTCCGTTGGCCAAGGCAAGCCCGAAGGGCAGCGCCAGCGTGCCGGCGGCGTCCTGGCCGGTCTTGGTCGTCAATTCGATCGCCAGCAGCCGCTGGCCGCTCTGTTTGTTGAACTGCTGGTGCGACAGGCTGCAGACCTTGTTGGTGCCGGTGACCTGGCAGTTGACCGTCCAGTCGCCATGCGTTTCCGATAGCGCCGAGGCGCCGCCCGGCAGTTGCGGCTTGGCCGCCGCGTCGGTGGGCTGGGCCGCTGGAGCCATTTTGTCGGTCTTGTTCTGCGCGGCAAGTCCCGCCGCCGGCACACCGGCAATGCAGGCGGCTGCCAGCATCGCTGCGAGATACGCGTACTTCGTCCTCATAAGATCCCTTCTTGGCCGTCGCCCCCGCGTCAGCTGGAAGCTGACCTTCAGAGGCGCGCTGACCGCGTTCTGCTTGATCGTTTGTCCGAAAGCGCCGTTGTACCTGACAGCCAACCCGGACGCCGTTAACGCCATTGAGCTCCAGCCCGGCGCCGACCGGATAGAGCGGCGAATCGATGGCTTCCGTCAAGTGCAATGCCGGATTGCCGGGCAGATTCTCGGCGGCGGCGGGATGTCGGCCCCGACCTCCAGCGCCGGCGTCACGGCCTAGTCGAGCGCGCAGCTTCCCTGAGCGGCATCACGTTTCGCAGTTGCCCATAGCGTTATTGGCCGTCCGCACTATATGAGGCGCATGGTTTTTCGTATGGGAGCCTTGCGAATGCTTCGTCTGGCTGTTCTATCAGGCGCCGTGCTGGCGGCCTCGGTTTTTGTGATTGCGCCCTCTTATGCGCAAATCGTCATCCCGACGAACCGCAACGCATTGGTGCAGCAGAATGAGCTGCAGCAGTTGCAGAACCGGTTGCAGCGGCAGCAATACCAGCAGCAGCAGCAAATCTATCGCGAGCTCGACCGGCCAGCCCTGCCCAGGAGCCAGCCCGATGTGCCGGTATTTGACAAGACGTGCCGGATGGAAGCAGTCGGCAACACGATTTCCAGGGTTTGCCGCTGACATTTTTGTTTTTTCAGTTTATTAGCCGACTTACTTGCTGGCGAAATGCCGGATTGCAAGGGCGGTGGTTCTAGAGCAATTCCAGGAAAAGTGTGACACGGTTCTCCGTCAGGAACTGCGTCAAAACTAAAGAGATAGAGCGTTTCGCCGTTTCCGTGAAACGGCGAAACGCTCTAGGGTTTGCAGGAGGACAGGTTTTTTGCGACGCGGATAGCATGCGGCAAGACGCTGCTCTCACCGAAACTTGGGATGACAACGATCAAGAAGAAAGCAGTTCGCAAAGCCAGGAAAGGCCAACGGATTCGCCAGGTGGCGGCCATTCCGTATCGGCTGCGAGAGGACGGCAGCCCCGAAGTGTTGCTGGTCACCTCACGCACCACGCGGCGCTTCATCGTGCCGAAGGGTTGGCCGATGAAGGGCAAGAGCGGGCGCAAGGCGGCAACGATCGAAGCCCAGGAAGAAGCCGGCGTTCTGGGCAAGGCGCTGAAGCAGCCTGCCGGCACCTATTCCTATTGGAAACGCATGACCGACGGGTTCATTCCCGTCGACGTTGTGGTCTATCTGCTCGAGGTCACCGAGGAGCTTGCCGACTGGCAGGAAGCCGCGAACCGGCAGCGCGCGTGGCTGCCGGCGGGAGACGCCGCATTGCTCATCGACGAGCCTGAGCTTTCGACGCTGCTGAGGGATCTGACGGTACCGACGGCGGCATAAGCCATCTCCTGTTCAGTGTCGTTCGGAAGGGTTCGCGGCGTGCCGGCCAGCGCCCAGAGCCACTCCCCCGGCAGCGGCTCGTGTTTCATTCGCTTTCCGCGATTGTTCCGAGGCGGACGCATCTTAGGCGTTGCGATTCGAGTGGGCCCCCATTCGCTGCTTGACTCATACATATCCCAGTGGTTATACGCTAATCAATAGCCAACGGGTTATTGATAAGAATGACGACCGCTCATGACATGCTGTTCAGGACGCTTGCCGATCCGACGCGGCGCGCCATCTTCGAACGTCTGTGCCGTCAGGGCGAGCAGACGGTCGGAGCCCTCACCGCGCAGGCCGGCGTATCGCAGCCGGCGGTGTCGAAGCATCTGGGCGTGCTCAAGGAGGCGGGTCTGGTGCGTGACCGTCATGAAGGGCGCCAGACCCATTACAGCGCGCAACTCAAGGCGCTTGCGCCCTTGATGGACTGGACGCGCGACATGGCGGGGTTTTGGGAAAGCCGGTTCGACGATCTGGAAGACCTGCTCAAAAGGATGGATCAATGAATGAAGCCGCAACGCGCTCCGTCATCGTCGAGCGCGAGATACCTTTTCCGCCGGAAAAGATCTGGCGTGCGCTCACCCAACCGCATCTCATCGAGGAGTGGTTGATGAAGAACAGCTTCAAGCCGGTCGTGGACCATCGCTTCAGCCTGAGCGCGGAATGGGGAGGCGTCGACTGCCAGGTGCGGACGGTCGAGCCAAACAGGACGCTGTCCTACAGCTGGGACACCAAGGATCTCGAGAGCGTCGTCACCTGGACGCTCACCCCGACGGGCAGGGGCACGCGTCTGCGCATGGAGCAGGTCGGTTTCCGCACCGACCAGGAGCCGTACTACCGCGGCGCCACGGTGGGCTGGAAGCGCAACTTCACGGCCCTGGAGCAGCTGCTTTCGCGGATCGATTGACGTCCGCCGAAGCTTCAAAAGACAGACACGGCCCTGGCGGGGCGGCAAACCGCAGGCGTAAGCAGTGGAGGCACCAAAATGAAGATCAAGCTGACCAGCATCTATGTCGACGACCAGGAAAAGGCCCTCGGCTTCTATACCGACGTGCTGGGCTTCACCAAGAAGGCCGACTTCACCAACGGGCCGTTTCGCTGGCTGACTGTCGTCTCGCCGGACGATCCTGACGGCACCGAGCTGCAGCTGGCCCTGAACGACAATCCGGCGGCAAAGACCTATCAGCAGGCCATCTTCAAGCAGGGGCAGCCGGCGCTGATGCTGTTCACCGACGACATCAAGGCAGATCATGAGCGCATCAAGGCCAATGGCGGCAGCTTTGCCATGGCGCCGACAGCAGTGACCGGCGCGACCATCGCACAGCTCAACGACACCTGCGGCAACCTCATTCAGCTTTCGCAGTTGGCGCGCTGGTAGGCCGCTCGATCCGTCTCGTCATTTGCAAGGGAGGTTGGAATTGAACTGGAGCAAATGGATCAGGCAGCTTCACCGCTGGCTTTCGATCATCTTCACCGTCACCGTCATTGCCAATTTCGCCGCCATGGCCATGGGCCCGCCGCCCGCCTGGATCGTCTATTCGCCGTTGATCCCGCTTTTCCTGCTGCTGTTCAGCGGCCTCTATATGTTCGTGCTGCCCCTATGCCGTCAAATGGCGCGGGGAGCCGGCGGGCGAGCGCACGGGATCGGTCTGATGGCGCAGGCGAAATCGAAGGCCGCCGCGTCTCCGGACACGAAGCCCGTCCTGCTTTCCGGCGGCAACCCGCAGATCGCCAAGGGCTACGGCGATGCTCCCGTGCAGGCTTATATCGCGGCGATGCCGGGCTGGAAGAGCGAAGTCGGGCGCCGGCTCGACCGGCTCATTGTGCAGACCGTTCCTGGTGTGCAAAAGGCCGTCAAATGGAACTCTCCCTTCTACGGCATGGAAGGCGAGGGCTGGTTCCTCGGCATCCATTGCTTCGCCAAATACATCAAGATGGCGTTCTTTCGTGGCCTGTCGCTGAAGCCCGTGCCGCCTGTTGAATCCAGGAGCAAGGACACACGCTATTTCCGCATCCATGAGAACGACCGGCTCGACGAGGAGCAATTCGTTTCTTGGGTGAAGCAGGCGAGCCAGCTGCCCGGCGAACGGATGTAAGCGCACGAAAAATTAAGCGCCGTCTCCCGAAAGGGCCATGGTGGCGATCTCTTATCCAGCATCGAGGAGAACCGGACATGCAACAAGGCGACGTACAGGATGGCAAGTCTGCGTCCGAGCTGATCGACGGACGGATCAAGGAGCTGGGCGACTGGCGGGGCGAGACGCTCGCCCGGCTCCGCGCTCTTATCAGGGAGGCTGCCCCCGAAGCCGTCGAGACGTGGAAATGGCGCGGCGTGCCCGTCTGGGAGGATGCCGGCATGATCTGCACGGGCGAGACCTACAAGGCCGTCGTCAAGCTGACTTTCGCCAGGGGCGCGGCGCTGCCCGATCCCAAGAAGCTCTTCAACTCCAGCCTCGAAGGTAATACGAGGCGCGCCATCGATTTCAAGGACGGCGACACGATTGACGCCGATGCCCTGAAGGCGCTCGTCCGCGAGGCCGTGGCCCTCAACAAATCCAAGACCAAGCGCTGAGGCGCGGCTGCCCGGGTTCTATCGGATTGATGTTGCCGGCTTTTCTTCCCCGCCCTCGCACTGTGGATCGATACTATGCGCCAAATGTCGCGATCACGCGACGTAAGCATCCTTCTGTTGCTTAGCAATAAGTCATGAAACAAATACTGGACAAATTTATCGGCCGTTAAGCCAGGCGCGCTATCTGGATCGATGTCGCCAGTAACCGCGCGACATGCGGGGAAGACTATCGTCTCAACCGACGGATGAGCCGGTCGGACAGACACTGAGGGAGCCAGCGCTAGCTCGATGGGAATGGGATGAAGCTCTCATCGACCGACGCCGCCCCGCGTCTCATCGGACTGGTCTGGCCTTTCGTCGCGGTCGTCCTGATCCAGGCGCTGGTTGCGACGCTCAGCCTCCACACGCTGTCTGCCGTCCGCGCCTATGTCGGCGGCGAAAGCCAATGGTCGAAGGGGCAGAAGCACGCCATCTATTTCCTCAGCCTTTATGCCGACACCGGTCGGGAAGAGTATTTCAACGAATATCGTCAGGCCATCGCCGTGCCGCTCGCCGATCGCGCGGCGCGGCTTGCGCTCGAACAGGCCGAGCCCGACGCGAACGCGGCCAGGCTTGGCTTTCTTGGCGGCAACAACCACCCAGACGATGTCGCCGGCCTGATCTGGCTGTTTCGGAATTTCCGCGGCGTCAGCTATCTCGACACCGCGATCCGGCACTGGACGGATGCCGACGAGATGATCCTCGCCATCGAAAGACTTGGCGACGACATGCATCGCAGGCTCGAGAACGGGCCGGCCTCGCCGACCGAGACCGGTCTCTGGAAAGCGGAAATCCACCAGCTCGACCGCCGGATCGGGCCGCTCGCCAAGGCCTTTTCCGACAGCCTCGGCGAGGGATCGCGCGTCATCAAGATGGCGCTAACGGCGGCCAATCTCGCCACCGCTGCCCTGCTTATCCTGCTCGCCGTCTGGCGCACGCGCAAGCTGATGAAACAGCGCCAGGCATTTCAGACGGCCCTCAATGCCGAGCGCGAGCGTGCTCAGATCACATTGGCCTCGATCGGCCAGGCGGTGATCAGCACCGATGCCGAGGGGCGGCTGGACTATATGAATGCCGGGGCGGAAAGGCTGCTCGCCTGCCCGCTTGCCGCAGCCAGGGGCAGACCGGTCGCCTCGTTGTTCCGGCTCGTCGACAAGGACAGCGGCGTCGAGGAGACCGATCTGATCACGCGCCTGCTCGCAGGCGAGCCGCGCCGCTCCAACGTGCGCCCGCAGCTTCTGGAGCGTTCCGACGGCTCGGTCGTGCCGGTGGCGCTGAATGGCGCGCCGCTGATCGTTTCCGGCAAGGTCCTCGGTTGCGTCCTGGCCCTGCACGACATGACGCGCGAGCAGGACTATATCGAGCGCCTGTCGTGGCAGGCATCGCATGATGCGCTGACCGGTCTCGTCAACCGTCGCGACTTCGAGAACCGGCTGGCGGACGCGATCTCCGGAGCGCCGGAAAGGCCGCGCCGGCACGCGCTGATGTATCTCGACCTCGATCAGTTCAAGCTGGTCAACGACACATGTGGCCATGCCGCCGGCGACCAGTTGCTGCGCCAGATCTCGGTGCTGCTCGCCAACGAGCTGCCGCCCGGCGACATCCTGGCGAGACTGGGCGGCGACGAGTTCGGCGTGCTGCTCTTCGATTGCGATGCCGACTGTGCCGCCGCGACCGCCGAACGGTTGCGCGCCACGGTCCAGGATCTGCATTTCTCCTGGGATGGACGTCCCTTCAACATCAGCGTCAGCATCGGCATGGTCGAGGTCGCCAATGCCGGCATGACGCTGGAAGAGGTACTGCGCGCCGCCGACGTCGCCTGTTACATGGCGAAGGAAAAGGGCCGCAACCGCGTCCAGCTCCACAGCGACGGGGACACCGCACTTCGCGAGCGCTTCGGCGAGATGGCCTGGGTGCAGCGCCTGCATGCCGCGCTGGATGAGGACCGCTTCAGACTGCACGCGCAGGAGATCGCGCCGTTGCGCGACGATATTGCCGAGGCAGGCGCACATATCGAAATCCTGCTCAGGCTGACCGATGTGGACGGCAGCTTCGTCACCCCGCAGAGCTTCATTCCGGCGGCGGAGCGCTACGGATTGATGCCGGCGATCGACCGCTGGGTAGTGCGCAACACCTTCGCCACATTGGCGGCGAGGCTCGCCGATCCGCGCGCTGTGCCGATATCCACCTGCGCGATCAATCTTTCCGGTGCAACTTTCGGCGACGAGACATTTCTCGGCTTCCTGCGCGAGCAATTCGCCGAGCACGCCATCGCGCCCGAAACAATCTGCCTGGAGATCACCGAGACCAGCGCCATCGCCAATCTGACCGAGGCGATGCGCTTCATCGCCGACCTGCGCGGGCTGGGCTGCCGCTTCGCGCTCGACGATTTCGGCTCCGGCATGTCGTCCTTCGCCTATCTGAAGCATCTGCCGGTCGACTACCTCAAGATCGACGGCGGCTTCGTCAAGGACATGCTCGACGACCGCATCGACCGCGCCATGGTCGAGATGATCCATCACATCGGCAAGGTGACGGGAAAACGCACCATCGCCGAATTCGTCGAAAGCGACGGCATCGTCGAAGCCTTGATGGCGATCGGCGTCGACTATGCGCAGGGCTATGCCATCGCGAGACCCCAGCCATTCGACGCGACGACGGTTCTGCGCAGCCGGCCGGGTGCAAGGGCGGACGCGTGGGAAGGCGTGGCGGGGCCCTTGCGCCGTAAGACGGGTTAAGCGTTTCCCTTTCCGGATCCGGCCTGCCGCTCCAACAGGATCGTCGGCTTCTCGTGATAGGTGGTCCGCAAAATCTCTCTATAGCCGTTCCTTTCGGCCACCTTCTGAGAAGCGCCGTTTTCCGGATCGATGATGCAGACGGTTCTCGCCTGTCCGAACGTCTCGTCACTCCAGGCGACGATCCGCCCGACGACCTCGCTCGCAAGCCCTCGGCCGTGCGCCTCCGAGGCCAAGGCCCAGCCGGCTTCCGGCACGCCTTCGATCGACGGTTCGATCTCACGCTTCAGGTCATGGAAGCCGGCCTCGCCGATGAAGCGCCCCGTCGCCTTGTCCTCGATCGCCCAGAACCCATAGCCGATCAGCGACCACAGGCCGGCATGGCGCAGGAAGCGCATCCAGCTCTCCTCGCGCGTGCGCGGCTTGCCGCCGATGAAACGGGTGACGGCGGGCTCCGCCCACATGGCGGCATAGGTCTCGAAATCGTCCAGCCTGTGCGGCCGCAAAACGGTGCGCGCCGTTTCGAGGATCGGCACGCCGGCTTCCGTTTTGATGCTCATGGCATTGCCCTCCATTGACGCGTCAGTGCTTAGCAAACCAGGGGGCTCGATCAAGGGCCAGGACAATGCGTTGGCTCTTCCAGCCATGACAGCCATGGCAGGGCTGCATCGCTATGGGCTTTTCGCCTGGCGATGCTAGTTTGCGCCCGAAGCCGACCCGGAAATGCAAGTCTACCGAAGGAAGAACCATGGACACCACAGACCTGTTGCTGGCGATCGCGCATCACCTTCTGGTGTTCTCGCTGGCCGCCATCATTGGTGCCGAGTTCGTGCTGGTGCGCGGCGATCTGGGCGCGGCGACCCTGAAGCGCCTTGCCGGCATCGACCGTCACTATGGCATCATTGCAGCGCTGATCGTCATCGTCGGCATCTGCCGGGTGTTCTTCGGGCTGAAGGGCTGGGAATTCTACGTCTACAATTGGGTGTTCTGGGCAAAGATGGTGGCCTTCATCATCGTCGGCCTGCTGTCGATCGTGCCGACCATGCGCTTCCTCTCCTGGAACAGGCAAGCGAGCGGCAATCCGTCTTTCGCCGTGCCGGCGGCGGAACTGGCATCGGTGAAGAACTATGTCCGCGCCGAGGGCTTCATCTTCCTGCTCATTCCGGTTCTTGCCGCGGCGATGGCGCGCGGCTACGGCTATTAGAACACCACTCTAGGCCTCGACCGGAAACGTCTCATCCAGCGGCGCGATCGGTACCAGCGCGGCCGGCACGTCGGTGGTCTTTTCCTTCGACTTGCAGATATCGGCGATGACGCAGACCGGGCAATCGGGCTTGCGCGCCTTACAGACATAGCGGCCATGCAGGATCAGCCAGTGATGCGCGTGGCGCATATATTCGGCCGGAATGACCTTGAGCAGCCCTTGTTCGACCTGTTCCGGCGTCTTGCCGGGCGCCAGCCCGATCCGGTTGCCGATGCGGAAGATATGCGTGTCGACCGCCATGGTATGCTGGCCGAAGGCGACGTTGAGCACGACGTTGGCGGTCTTGCGCCCGACGCCCGGCAGCTTCACCAGCTCGTCGCGATCCTGCGGGACCTGGCCTGCATAATCGTCGATCAGCGTCTTCGACAGCGCGATCACGTTCTTGGCCTTGTTGCGCCACAGACCGATGGTGCGGATATAGTCGCCGAGCTTGGCCTCGCCCAATGCCAGCATCTTGGCCGGCGTGTCGGCCGCCGCGAACAGCGCCTTCGTCGCCTTGTTGACGCCGGCGTCCGTCGCTTGCGCGGACAGCACCACCGCGACCAGCAGGGTGAAGGCGTTGACATAGTCGAGCTCGCCTTCCGGCTCCGGCCGCTGCACGGAAAAACGCCTGAAGATCTCGCGCACCTCGGCGGGGCTGTAGAGCGATCGGGAAGCGGCTTTTCGTGGCCGCGCACCGGCCGCCCGGCCGCTGCCGGCAAGGGCGGGATAAGGTCTTTCGACAGCTGCGGATTTTTTCGACTTGGGGGGCGCCATTTCCTTCCTATAATATTCCCTCATGAGCGACACAAACGCCTCGTTCCGGGCCGACGAGCCATTTTTCCAGGCCTTGCTGACGCCGCACCGCTCGCTCGGCCGCACCGGCTTCCTGATCCTGATGGGAGCGCTTCTGTTCGGCTGGGCGGTCACCGGCGCGTTCTTCCTGGCGCATGGCGCCTGGCCGGTGTTCGGCTTCTTCGGCCTCGACGTGATCGCCGTCTACATCGCCTTCCGCGCCAATTACCGCGCCGCGCGCGCCCGCGAGGAAATCTCGGTCTCGCGCACCAGCCTCGACATCCTCAAGACCGCACCGTCCGGGCGATCCGAAGCGCATCATTTCAATCCGTTCTGGACGCGGTTTTCGATCGCCCGCCATGCTGAGATCGGCATCACCAAAATGGCGGTGGAAGCGCAGGACAGGAGCGTGGCGATCGGCGGTTTCCTCAACCCCGACGACCGCGAAAGTTTCGCCACCGCCTTTTCGCGCGCGCTGGCGACCGCCAAGACACGCTGACACACAGTTCCTCAGAACCGGTAGCGCAGCAGCCTGCCGACCTTGCGCATGGCGGGATGAGCTTCCAGAGGCCAACGAACAACCGCGCGGACCAGCCCAGGCGCGCCCCTTGCTCCGGCTTGTAGGACGGAACCTCGCTGATGAAGCGAAGTTTCGGGATGGCTCGCTCCAGTTCGCGCGGATCCTCAATGGCCCAATGAACGTCGGCGCCCATCGCCTTCAAGGCCGGACTGAGGCGCATCAGCTTCAGCCCGAAACGGCTATAGGCATCGAACATCAGCTCGCCGCCAGCCAGATGCTCGACAAGCCGCGCAAGCAGCAGCGGTCCCTCGTCGGCAGCGAGATACGGCGTCAGCCCCTCGGCCACGACCATCGCCGGGCAATTGCGCGGCACCTCGGCCAGCCAGCCCGGTTCGGTCACCGACGAAGCAATCAGATGATACTGGTCCCTGGGCGGATAGAGCCTGCGCCTGAGCGCGACGACGTCAGGATAATCGACATCGAACCAGTCGACGCCTGGCAGTGGGTCGACCCGGAAGATCCGAGTGTCGAGCCCGCATCCCAGATGCAGCACGATCGCGTCCGGATATCGCGCAAGGAAATCCCGGATGCTGACGTCCAGCGTTTTCGCCCTGATCGCAAATCCCAACCCGAGATTGCCGTCGACCTTGAGCCTTGAGAAATCATAGTCGATCTTGCGCACCGCCTCGTCGGCGAAGCGATCCTGGAGCAGCGAATTGGGCAGCCGGCTCTCCAGCGCCTTGCCATAAAGCGTCATCGCAAGGTTTCCTTGGCCCCGGTCAGATCGACCTTTTCGCCGGCCATGATTGTCCTCTTCGTTCCGAAGCTGACTCTATCTGGGTGCCGACGTCAGGAAGGCAAGTTTCGGGTGGTTGCAAAGCTCTGGAAGACCGATATTCGCGACCAAGGAGATATTGCTATGAACGCTCAGATGACCATGAATACGCGGATGAAACCGACCGCGGTCCTTGAGAACGACATCACGCCGGAAGGCAGCGACTATGACGTCGTGCGCCGCGCCATCGAGAAGATCAGCCTCGACTATCGCGACCAGCCCTCGCTGGAGGTGCTGGCCGAGGAAGTCGGCGAGACGCCGACCGGCCTGCAGAAGCTGTTCACGCGCTGGGCCGGCCTGTCGCCCAAGGCCTTCCTGCAGGCGGTGACGCTCGACCATGCGCGCAGGCTGCTCGATTCGGGCATGCCGCTCCTGGAGACCTCGTTCGAGCTCGGCATGTCCGGCCCCGGCCGGCTGCACGACCTCTTCGTCACCCATGAGGCGATGTCGCCCGGCGACTACAAGACCCGAGGCGCGGGTCTCACGATCCGCTACGGCTATCACATCTCGCCTTTCGGCATCGCGCTCATCATGGTCACGGACCGCGGTCTCGCGGGCCTCGCATTCTGTGACGCCGGCGGCGAGCGGACTGCCTTCGCCGACATGTCAGGCCGCTGGCCGAACGCGACTTATGTCGAGGACATGTCCGCCACCCAGGCTTACGCCGCGCGGGTCTTCGACCCGACGAAGTGGCGCGCCGACCAGCCGCTGCGCGTGGTGATGATCGGCACCGATTTCCAGCTTCGCGTTTGGGAAGCGTTGCTGCGCATCCCGATGGGCAGGGCCTGCACCTATTCCTCGATCGCGGCAAGCATCGGCGCGCCCAGCGCCAGCCGGGCCGTTGGCGCGGCGGTGGGCGCCAACCCGATGTCCTTCGTGGTGCCCTGCCATCGGGCGCTGGGCAAGTCCGGCGCGCTCACCGGCTATCACTGGGGCCTGACGCGCAAACGCGCCATCCTCGGCTGGGAAGCGGGACAGGTGGCTTCCTGAAATCGGTAGTCTGCTCTAACTATTTGTAGTCACGCAGCTTCCGTACGAAAAACGCCTTTCCCGGAATTGCCCAAGGCAGGCTTGCACCGCCGCTATTGCCCGCGCTGACGGCGCAAGGTGCCTGCCTTGGCGGCAAATCTGCCAACCTCATTCGCATATGCCTCGATCGGATGAGGACGTCCGATCAGATATCCCTGAAGCGCGTGACAGCCCTCGTCGCTGAGAAAGCTCAACTGCTCGAGCGTCTCGACGCCTTCAGCGATGATATCCATCGACAAGCCCCTGCCCAGTCCGACGATGGCGCGGATTATGGCGGCCGTCTGCGGATTCTTCTGGATCATTCCGACAAAGGACTTGTCGATCTTGATCTTGTCGAAAGGAAAAGACTGGAGATAGGAAAGCGATGAGTAGCCGGTCCCGAAATCGTCCAAGGCGACCTTCACGCCGAGCGATTTCAGCCGCCTAAGGATCGAACTTGCCCGCGAAAGGTCGTCGAGCAGGACGCTCTCGGTTATTTCAAGTTCAAGCCTTTTCGGATCGAGTCCCGATTCGAGCAGGATTTGGTGCAGCAGACTCGGAAGATCGCCCTGGCGAAATTGTACCGGAGACAGGTTGACGCCAACCTGAACCGGGTTGGGCCAAGACGCTGCCTCGCGGCATGCCTGCCGCAGCACCCATTCTCCCAAGGATATGATCAGTCCGCTCTCTTCGGCCACCGGAATGAACTCGGCAGGCGGGATTATTCCTCGTTCCTTGTGGGACCAGCGGACCAAAGCTTCGAAGCCGACAATCTCGCCGGATACGTTCGCCTGCGGTTGGTAATGCAGGAGCAACTCGCCGCTTGCCAGTGCCGAGCGCAAGTCTTGCTCGAGGACACGGCGTTCGCGCAGCTTGCGATCCATGTCGGCCTCAAACATCCGGAAAACGCCGCGGCCGTCGGCTCTTGCGCGATCAAGCGCCGCACGAGCATTGCTCAAGAGCGCCGCAACGTCTGTCGCATCATCGGGGAAGAACGTGATGCCGATGCTGAGCCCAACCCGCAGCGCACGGCCCTCGACATCGAAAGCGTCGGCGATTGTCGCCAGCAGACGGTCTGCCAATTCGATGGCTGTTGCTGGATGCGGGCCCTCGCTGACGATTATGGTGAACCCGCTGCCGCCTGTCCGCGCAAGGAAGTGCTTGCCAGCAACTCCTGCAAGGCGCTTCGCTGCCTTGCCAAGCAGAGTGTCCGCGACCACCGGGCCGTAGACGTCGTTGACCTCCTTGAAACCATCGATGTCAACACGCATGACGGCGAAAGACTCACGCCCGGACGTCGCCCGCTCGAGCGTGAATTCGAGGCGCTCGACAAGCATCGTTCGGTTAGGAAGATCGGTCAACGCATCATGGGTGGCCATGTGGGCGATCCGCGCGGCATCTCGCTTGCGGTCCGTGATGTCCTCGGCGACTGCAAGCACATATTTCGATTTGCCGTCGTGGCTCTCTACGGCCAATCGCCGGGTAATGAGATCGCGTACGCCCTTGTGCCGCGTGGGGATCTTCTCTTCCGCCGCGATCTGTACGGTATCGCAACGCAAGGCCTCCTGATCACGTGCCAGAAAGGACTCCGCATCCTCTGGCGGAAACAGCTCGGCATCGGTCTTTCCGATCAGTTCCTCTCGAGGGATGCCGAGCAGCCCCTCGCCCGCCCGATTCATCAAAACGTAGCGCCCGGCCTCTTTGGCGAAGAGCATGACCGGAATGTTCTCTATCACCGTGTCCAGGAACTCCCTCGCGCGGCGCATGCCGTCTTCCGCGAGCTTTCGCTCCGTCACATCTATGATGGCAGTCATGAAGGAGGCACGGCCATCATATTCGATAGGCTTGGAGTAGGCGACGATGTGGATCACGCTGCCGTCTGCCTTTATGTGACGCCAGCTGCGTCCGCTTCTGTCCGAGCCCTCGCCGGCATCCACGATCCGGCGGAACGCCTCGACGTCTTCCGGGGGCCTGATGTCGAGTATCGATTTTGAAAGGAACTGCTCGCGCGAGTAACCATAGCGCTCGACGGCGGCATGGTTGACGGCCAAAAAACGCAGACTATCCCGGTCAAACACCCACATCGGAACCGGGTTCTCCTCGAACAGCAACCGAAGCGAGGCCTCGTGCTGTTTGAGCGGCGTGATGTCCGAAATGCAACCGACGACGAAGCGAGCGCCGTTCGGCAGCAATGCGCGGGCTTGCGTGTCATCAACGTGCGGACTTTGCCGTCGGGGCCCCGAATGATCTCCTCATTCTCGTTGACTTCGCCGGTGTCCAGCACCAGCCGGTCGATCCGGCCGAACACATCTGCATGTTCCTTGGGGACGAAATCATAGTCGGTGCGGCCGGCCAGTTCCTCGAAGGATCGGCCCATGAAATCGCACATGCTTCGGTTCACCACGAGGAAGCGGGATTGGCTGTCCTTCACGAATATTGGGTGCGGAACCGCGTCCAGCACGAGCCGCACGGCGTCGGCATCATCGGTGGAAAATGACTTTGCGAGTTGGTCGAGCGGAGACTCTGAGCTGGGCATTCTTGTCTCGCGTTGCAGCCAGGAACCCAGCGGAAACGTTTACAGCTATAACTCTTACTTATTAGTAATCATCAAAACACTGTTCGTAACCAGAATTTAGGCCTCGTACAGACCGTCATCGGAACACTGGTAACCGCGTGCCTTCCGGAGTAGCTTCCCGCGCATCAGCAGGAGGCCCTTCTTGATTATCGTCGTCGGCTCGATCAACCTCGACCTCATCGCCAATGTCGACCGCCTGCCGGAACCCGGCGAGACGGTGCGCGGCTCCGGCTTCGCCACCGCGCCCGGAGGCAAGGGCGCCAACCAGGCGCTGGCCGCGGCGCGCGCCGGCGCGCAAGTGCGCATGGTGGGCGCGGTCGGCAAGGATAGCTTTGCCGCCGAGGCGCTCGCCCTTCTCAAGGCCGGCACTGTCGATCTGTCCGGTGTCGGGGAGAGCTTCGCCTCCACCGGCACGGCCTTGATCCTGGTCGGCGCCGACGGAGAAAACGTCATCGCCGTCGTGCCGGGCGCCAATGATTCGGTGGTGCCGGGCGATGTCGCCAAGACCTATCTCAAAAAGGGCGACGTCGTGCTCTTGCAGCATGAGATCCCGCTGCAGACGGTCGAGGCTACGCTTGACGCGGCGCGCGCGGCGGGCGCCGTCAGCGTGCTCAATACCGCACCCTTCCGTGCCGAAGCTGCCGGCTTCATCGGCAAGGCCGACTATGCCGTCGCCAACGAAACCGAGTTCGATCTCTATGGCGAGGCGCTGGCGCTTTCCGGGCGCGACCGCCCGGCCCGCATGCGCGACTATGCCCAAAAGACGGGCCACGCCATCGTCGTCACGCTCGGCGGCGACGGCGTGCTTGCCGCCACGCCCCACGATTTCCTCACCGTTCCGGCGCTGAAGATCACGCCGGTCGACACGGTCGGCGCCGGCGACACATTCTGCGGCTATTTCGGCGCCGGCCTCTCGTCCGGTCTCCCGCTTCAGGATGCGCTCAGCCGCGCCGCCGCGGCCGGGTCGCTCGCCTGCCTGAAGCCAGGCGCGCAACCGGCGATCCCGCTGGCCAAGGATGTCGACGCGGCTTTGGCGGGCACCCGTTAAGCGATGCGACCCGTCACAAAACATGCCGTGCCGCCGGCCGGCGATATCTGCCGCCTCTCCGCCGTCGAGCTCAATGAGGGGATCAGAAGGCGTCGCTTTTCGGTTCGCGAGGTGGTCGGCGCGTTCCTCGACCGCATCGAGGCCGTGAACCCGCGGGTCAACGCCATCGTCTCGCTACGCGAGCGCGCCGACATCCTGGCCGAGGCCGACAGGGCCGATGCTCATCTCGCCCGCGGCGGCGAGGCCGGATCGCTGTTCGGCCTGCCTATCGCCATCAAAGATCTTGCCCTGACCAAGGGGCTCAGAACCACCTTCGGCTCGCCGATCTTTGCCGATTTCATTCCAGACACGGACGACTTCTTCGTCGAGCGTATCCGCAAGGCCGGCGCTATCATCATCGGCAAGAGCAACACCCCGGAATTCGGGCTGGGTTCCAACACCTATAATCCGGTCTTCGGGCCGACGCTCAACGCCTTCGACCCCGCACTCACCGCCGGCGGCTCGAGCGGCGGCGCGGCCGTGGCGCTGGCGCTCGACATGATGCCGCTCGCCGACGGCAGCGACTTCGGTGGCTCGCTGCGCAATCCGGCGGCCTACAACAATGTCTACGGCTTCCGCCCGTCGCAGGGGCTGGTGCCTGCGGGCCCGGACGTCGACGCCTTCCATTCGCAGATGGGCGTCGAGGGCCCGATGGGCCGCAGCGTGCGCGACATCGCGCTGCTGCTCGATGAACAGGCCGGCTATCACCCGCACGCGCCGCTGTCATATGTCAAGGAGGGGTCGTTCCTCGACGGTTTAGGGGCGAAAGCGTCCGGCGGCCACATTGCCTGGCTGGGCGATCTCGGCGGCCACCTGCCGACGGAGCCGGGCGTGCTCGACCTCTGCGAGGCTGCGCTTGCCCGCTTCGCCGATGCTTTCTTCCACAGCGAAGCCTTGGTTCCGGATGTCGATTTCGAGGCGCTGTGGCAGGCTTTCGTCACCTTGCGCCAGGCAAGCAGCGGCTGCGGGCTTAAGGCGCATTACGACGATCCGGCAAAACGCAGCCTTCTGAAGCCCGAGGCTGTCTGGGAAGTGGAGCAGGCGATGCGCCTGACCGCGCCGCAGATCCATGCCGCGAGCGTCCGGCGCACCTCGTGGCACCGCACGCTGCTGTCGCTGTTCGAGCGCTTCGACCTGATCGCGCTGCCCACCGCGCAGATCTTCCCGTTCGACGTGACCACCCATTGGCCGCGCGAGGTCGCGGGGCGGGCCATGGACAGCTATCACCGCTGGATGCAGGTCTCCGCTTTCGCCACGCTGGGCGGCTGCCCGGCGCTCAACGTGCCGGCCGGCTTCGACGAGAGGGGCCGGCCGATGGGCATGCAATTGATCGGCCGCCCGCGCGGCGACCTCGCCGTGCTCAAGGCCGGCGCAGCCTATGAGGCGACACTGCCATGGGCGGTGGGGGCTGCGTGACGGGCCGCCCTGCCCGACTAGCTTGCGCCGGCGTCAATCCCGTGCATTGATCGCGGTCCGCCCAAGTCGGCGCTGTCCTGTTCGAGGGAAATGATGTCGCTGGAACTCTACGCCACCTATGTCGTCGCCTGCATCGTCATCATCCTGGTGCCGGGACCCACGGTCACGCTGATCATCGCCAACAGCATCCGCCATGGTTCGCGCGCGGGCTTGGCCAACGTCGCCGGCACCCAGGCCGGCCTTGCCATCATGATCGCCATCGTCGGCATCGGCCTCAACACGCTGATCGCCGGCATGGGCCACTGGTTCGAATGGGTGCGGCTGATCGGCGCCGCTTACCTGATCTGGATGGGCGTGCAGATGTTCCGCGCCAAGGGCGCGCTGAACCCCGACGGGTCGGCGAAGAAGCCGCGCGGCGGCTTCTTCCTGCAAGGGTTCCTGGTCGCCGTCAGCAATCCGAAGACCTTGGTGTTCTTCGGCGCCTTCTTCCCGCAGTTCATTTCACCGCAAGGCAATTATACGCTGCAGATCGTCGTCATGGGCCTGACCGCGATGATCTTCGCCGCCATGTCGGACTCGACCTATGCCTTTGCCGCCGGCCGAGCCGGCCGGCTGCTGTCGGCCAGCCGCGTCAGGCTGATGTCGCGCATCAGCGGCAGCTTCCTGGTCGGCGGCGGGCTGTGGCTGGCGTTCTCGAAGGCGAAGTAGAGGCGCCGGAACGGAAAGCATGAACGGCAATCTGCTGGGGTGAGCGGACGGGTTGAAAGTTTCCCTTCTGTCCGCCACATGAATCTATAAGTGGGGACTCATGCCAGTGTCCTGGACCTTTGAGGGTGTGAAAAGGAACGCACCCGGCGTCACCCTGATCATTGCTTTGTTCGCGTCGATCTTCGCTCTTGATCCGCATAAATGGGCGAATGACGCCAGCCCGATCCGTTTGGTCGAGCCAACGAACGCGACGGTCAAAAGCGCGCACTGGGACAAAGGCAGTCCGAGCACCTACATGCTTGTACTGGACGACGGCTCGTCTGTTTTCATCGACGATAACCGGCCGCACCTGATCGGTTCGCGCGTGACTCTAGAGCGCGTCACGCGCGACAACGGTTTTATCTTCTACCGGTTTCCGGAGTGAGTTGGGTGGATCGAACAGGCAGGCGGGTTGGAATATAGGAGCCTGCCGTCAAATGAGCTATAGCCGCCCGAGCCGCTCCACCAGCAGCGCGAAGAAGCCGTCATGGTCGATGTCGCGCATCACCATGGCGTTCTTTTCCCGCTTGGTGACCGCCCACCAGTCGATGACCGTCATGCCCATGGTGAGCTCGGACGCGGTCTCGACGCTGACATTGCAGTGGCGGCCCTTGAACAGCTCCGGCTTGATGAGATAGGCGATCACGCACGGGTCGTGCAGCGGCCCGCCATCGGTGCCGTATTTTCCCTCGTCATAGCGCTCGAAGAATTCCAGCATCTCGGCGGTCGCTGTGCCGACCTTGGTGCCGAGCTGGCGGAAAGCCTGGATGCGCTTGGAGGTGGTCAGCGCCTTGTGGGTGACGTCGAGCGGCATCATCACAATCGGAATGCCCGATTTGAACACCAGATCGGCGGCCTGCGGGTCGACGTAGATGTTGAATTCGGCGGCCGGCGTGACATTGCCGCCCTCGAAGAAGCCGCCGCCCATCAAGACGATTTGCTTGATGCGCGGCGCGATCCTGGGCTCGCGGATCAGCGCCAGCGCGATGTTGGTGAGCGGTCCGAGCGGGCAGAGCGTGATCGTGCCGCTTTCCTCGCGCATCAGCGTCTCGACGATGAAATCGACGGCGTATTGTTCCTGCAACGACATGGTCGGCTCCGGCAACTGCGGGCCGTTCAGGCCGGTCTTGCCGTGCACTTCTTCGGCGGTGACGAGTTCGCGCGCCAGCGGCCGGACGGCGCCGGCATAGACCTTGATGTCGGGCCGGCCGGCCAGTTCGCAGATCTTGCGGGCGTTGTTCTGGGTCAGTTTCAGCGGCACGTTGCCGGCGACCGCAGTGATGCCGACGATCTCCAGCTCGGAACTGCCGAGCGCCAGCAATATGGCGACGGCATCGTCCTGGCCGGGATCCGTGTCGATGATGATCTTTCTGGACTGGGGCATTTCAATTCCTTTTGGGAAGTCTTTTTGGGCGGGTTTTAGAGCATGGTTCCCGAAAAGTGGGAACCGATTTTCGGACGAAATCATGCTCCAATGAAAGGCTGGATGAAGGTGACGGTTCGACGAAACGTCATCCTGATTTGGCGGCTTGAACTTGATCGCGCGACGGACCATATCAAGACCATCGGGAAAAATGCCATCCGGGTTTTTCCAGTTTGTGTCGCTCTTCAGAGGACAGTGTAACAATGAGTCGAATGACGCCCTTCTCCAGCCCGCTTCTCCTGGGTTTTGATGCCATGGAAAAGACGCTCGAACGTCTGGCGAAGTCCGGCGACAGCTATCCTCCGTACAATATCGAGCGCCTCAGCGCCGCCGACGGCAAGGCCGAGAGGCTGCGCATCACATTGGCCGTTGCCGGTTTCGCAGAAAGCGACCTCGATGTGACCACGGAGGAAAACCAACTGATCGTGCGCGGTCGTCAGACCGACGATACCGAGCGCGAATTCCTGCACCGCGGCATCGCTGCGCGCCAGTTCCAGCGCTGCTTCGTGCTGGCCGACGGCATGCGAGTGATCGCGGCGGAACTGAAGAACGGTCTGCTGTCGATCGATCTCGACCGGCCGGAGTCCGAGCGGATGGTACGGAAAATAAACATATCGGTGAAAGACTGACCTTTGCCGATGGCTCTATGCGAGGCGGCCGATCCTGGCGTCCTCGCGCCAAGGAGGCTTGAAATGACCAGACCTGACGAAACGATCACCATGACCAGCGGCGAACTCGCCCATCTCGGCGAAGGTTCTGTCGCCTATCTCAGGAAAGTGTCGAGCGACGACCTGCGCGGCCGCTTCCCCGGCCTTCAGGAAATCGCGCCCGGCCTGGAGCTGTGGGCGCTGTTTGCCGCCAACGGCCAGCCGATCCTGCTTTCGGATGCCCGTGACCGGGCGCTGGCGGGTGCGTTGGAGAACGATCTGACCACCGTCGCGATCCACTAAGATTATGATCGACTAAAATAGCGATTGTGACGTCTTGAATCGAAAGGGCCGCCACGCGGCGGCCCCTGAAGGTTTTAATCCAAAGACAGGTCTTGATCCAAAAAACTTCAGGCCGCGTGCGAGGCCTGCGTATCGGACAAGAGCGCGTGGATCGCCACCGCGTCGCGCGTACCTCTGATCTTGGCCACCGTGTCGGCATCGCGCAGCACGCGCGCGATGCGAGACAGCGCCTTGAGATGGTCGGCGCCCGCCCCTTCCGGCGCCAGCAGCAGAAACACCAGGTCCACCGGCTGGTCGTCCAGCGCCTCGAAATCGATCGGCGTTTCCAGCCGGGCGAAGACGCCGGCGATCCGCTTCACGCCGGCGAGCTTGCCATGCGGAATGGCGATGCCGTTGCCGACGCCGGTCGAGCCCAGCCGTTCGCGCTGCAGGATGGTATCGAACACCTCCCGTTCCGGAATCCCCGAAATCGCCGCCGCCCTCTCCGACAGCAATTGCAGAAGCTGCTTTTTGGAATTCGCCTTCAACGCCGGCATGATCGCCGGAACGCTGATGAGATCGCTGAGATCCATGCTTGAAAAATCCCTTGCTCGCCTGCCGCGCCAGTCGTCGCCCCCTTGCGCGGCTGGCTTTTTATCCTTGCGCGACTTTGGTCGTCGACGGATCGATCCAGCCGATATTACCATCCGGCCGGCGGTAGACGATATTGAGATGGTCGGTTCCGGCGTTGCGGAACAGGAAGACCGGGCTGTCGCTGTTGTCGAGTTCGATGACCGCCGAAGCCACCGACATGGTCCGCAGCGTCACGCTTGATTCGGCGACGATAACCGGAGCGAAGTCCTCCGGAATGTCTTCCTCGTCGTCGGTGAGGGGAGCCATCACGGTGTAGGCGACGTCGGTCGGCGCTTCGCCATTGCCGTTGCCGGTATTGCGGGATTTCAGCCGGCGCTTGTAGCGCCGCAGCCGTGTTTCCAGGCGGTCGGCGGCCGCTTCGAAGGCGAGCGTCGGGTCCTGGGCGTCGCCGGTCGCCTGCAGCGAAGCGCCGGAATCGAGCCGGACCATGCAGTCGGCAGAGAAGCGCGATCCCGATTTGATGACCGTGACATGTCCTGAAAAACCCCGATCGAAATATTTCTCGATCGCCTCGCCGACCCGGTCGTTGATGCGCGTACGGAACGCATCGCCGATGTCCATGTGTTTTCCCGAAATGCGTAGATTCATCTGAAAACTGACCTTCCTTGCTCAGGCTTCAAACTGTTCCCGAGTTTATACCCGTGGCGCGCGCGCACAAGCTTCGCAGCGGCATGCGCGCCGATTTTAGACCCGAACTTTCCGGTTGATCACAAGTCGCCTTCTTGGCCGTCCATGGCCATGTCTGACAGACCCATTCGCAAGCGGGCATTACGCCCTGCTCCATGCGGGCGGGCTTCTAGACACTTCATTGCGGCTTGTCAATCAAGCTTGGGAATTGTGGGAAAGCAGCCTGTCTCGCATTGGCCAAGGCTGTCGGGATTCCGGGCCGGGCCTAGCGGCCGACGTTCGCGAGCGCCCGCTTTTCCCGCCGCCGCTGCACCGACGATGGGATATTCATGCCTTCGCGGTATTTCGCGACGGTGCGGCGGGCGATATCGACACCGCTCTCCTTGAGCATGTCGACGATGGCGTCGTCGGAAAGCACGTCGGCGGGTTTTTCCTCGTCGATCATCTGCTTGATGCGGTCGCGCACGGCCTCGGACGAATGCGCCTCGCCGCCTCCGGCCGAAGCGATCGACGCCGTGAAGAAATAGCGCAGTTCGAAGACGCCGCGCGGCGTCAGCATGTATTTGTTGGCGGTGACGCGGCTGACGGTCGATTCATGCATGCCGATGGCATCTGCCACAGTGCGCAGGTTGAGCGGCTTGAGGTGGCGCACGCCGTGGACGAGGAAGGCATCCTGCTGCCGCACGATCTCGGACGCCACCTTGAGAATGGTCTTGGCCCTCTGGTCGAGGCTGCGCGTCAGCCAGTTGGCGTTCTGCAGGCATTCGGCGAGAAAATCCTTTTCCGCCTGGTCCTTGGTGTGGCTTGAAACGCGCGCGAAGTAGACATTGTCCACCAGCACGCGCGGCAGCGTGTCGGCGTTGAGCTCCACCGCCCAGCTGCCGTCATTGGCCGCGCGCACCTCGACATCGGCGACGATCGCATCGCTCGCGCCGCCTGAAAATGCCAGGCCGGGACGCGGATCGAGCGCGCGGATCTCGGCCAGCATGTCGAGGAGATCCTCCTCGTCGACGCCGCAGATGCGTTTCAGCGTCTGGAAATCCCGCC
Organism: Mesorhizobium sp. CA4; assembly: GCF_020165075.1. Classification (NCBI taxonomy): domain Bacteria; kingdom Pseudomonadati; phylum Pseudomonadota; class Alphaproteobacteria; order Hyphomicrobiales; family Phyllobacteriaceae; genus Mesorhizobium; species Mesorhizobium sp. CA4. The sequence goes on along the minus strand of NZ_JAIUHK010000016.1, from coordinate 71,490 downwards.
GCGCCAGAAGCTCGAGGTTGGCGACCAGCGCTTTCATCGCCGGATCGAGCCGGTCGCGCACCGCCAGTTGCAGAGACAGGCACTCCGCAAGGTCGCGCGCGAAAAGTCCTGAAGGCTCGAAGGTCTGGCAGAGGCCAAGCACGCGCGCCACCGCCGCTTCGTCGGCACCGAGCCGGGCCGCGATCTCCACAAGGTCGGTGCGCAAATAACCGGCTTCGTCGAGCCCGTCGGCGAGCTCACCCGCGATCAGGCGTTCGCCAGGGCTGAGGGACGCAAGCGCGATCTGCTCGCCGACATGCTCACGCAGCGTGGCGACGGCCGCCGCCATGTCGCCGACGTCGAAACCTTCCGATGACGCCGTGCCGGCGCTGCCGGCGGCCGATTTCCACTGCGCCGTGAGATCAGGCCCCAGCCTCTCATGGGTACCGGGATCGTCGGGAAACAGATTCTCCAAGGAGGAATCGAGCTTTTGCGAGATCGCTTCGGCGCTCCATTCGGTCTCGCCTTCGAACCAGTCGCCTTCAGGATCCCGCTCCGGCGCCGCCTCGCTTTTCTGGGCTTGGTCGCCGGCGGCATCGTCTTGCGGTTCGGCCCGCTCCAACAGCGGGTTGCGCTCGATCTCCTCGTCGATGAAGCGCTCGAGCTCGACATGGGTGAGCTGCAGCAGGCGGATCGACTGCATCAGTTGCGGCGTCATCACCAGCGACTGGGACTGTCTGAGCTGCAGTTTGGCTGCCAGCGCCATGGTGGGATTCAAACGCCTCGTCTACGCGTCGTACAGTTGCTTTCGGTCGGGCATTGAAACTGGCCCGGCTTTTGCCTGTCAAGGAAAACGCTAGCAGCTGCGGCTTACCGGAGCGTTATCGAGCGCTAAAAAGCGAAAAACCGCCACGCGATGTTCGAAGATCGCGCCACGACCCGAAAACCGGGGATCAGAGTGTGAAGCCCTCGCCGAGATAAAGACGCCGCACATCGGCATTGGCGACGATCTCGTCGGCCCGGCCATGCGTCAGCACCTGGCCGGCATGGATAATATAGGCGCGGTCGATCAGGCCAAGCGTCTCGCGCACATTGTGATCGGTGATCAAGACGCCGATACCGCGGGCCGTGAGGTGCCGGACGAGCTGCTGGATGTCGGCGACGGCGATCGGGTCGATACCGGCGAAGGGCTCGTCGAGCAGCATATAGGCCGGCCGCGTCGCCAGCGCCCGCGCGATTTCGAGGCGACGCCGTTCACCGCCCGACAGCGACATCGACGGCGCCTTGCGCAGATGGCTGATGTGGAATTCCTCGAGCAGCTCATCGAGATTGCGTTCACGCGCCTTGCGATCCTTTTCGACCACTTCCAGCACGGCGCGGATGTTCTGTTCGACGTTGAGGCCGCGGAAGATCGACGCTTCCTGCGGCAGATAGCCGATACCGAGGCGGGCACGCCGGTACATCGGCATTGACGTGACATCGAAGCCGTCGATCTCGATCGAGCCTTCGTCGACCGGCACAAGGCCCGTGACCATGTAGAAGCAGGTGGTCTTGCCTGCGCCATTGGGCCCGAGCAGGCCGACGGCCTCGCCGGCGCGCACGCCAAGCGTCACCCCGCTCACCACCTTGCGGCCCTTGTAGCTCTTGGTCAGGCCCTTGGCGATCAGGGTGCCCTTGAACTTCGCCTTGTCGGTGCCGACTGTCGCCGGCGCAGCCGGTTTTGCGGCCGCCAGTCCCGGAAGACGGGCCAGCAGCGAGGTTACGCCGGCCATTACTTGCCCGACGCTCCCTGCTGCTGCGCGCCCTGCTTCTGGGGCGTGAACGACATCATCACGCGGCCGCCGCAGCCGTCGACATTGGCGAGGCCGCTCTTCATCTGCACGGTGAGCTTGCAGCCCTTGAGCACATTGTCGCCTTGCGACAACACCACTTCCTTGCCCTTAAGCACCAGCACCTGCGTCTTCATGTCGAATGTGCCGCTGTCGCCCGTAGCGACTTGGTCGTTTGATTTGACGTAGACTTTGTTCTCGACCTCCAGGTGGTCGATGTTGGCCGACCCGGTCATTGCCGACGCGCCGGCCGCGGCGCTTTTGCCGGCGTTGGCATCCTTGACGTAGTAGACCGTCATCTTGCCGGCCTTGAGCAGGGTCGGCCCCTGATTGACGGTGACGTTGCCGCTGAACACGGCCATGCTCTCGGCCTGGCGGACCTCAAGCTTGTCGCTTTCGATCTGGATCGGCTGGTCGCCCGACAGTTTCAGCCCCGGAATCTGGCTGGTCGCGCTCGATTGCGCGAAGGAATGCGCCGTTGCCAAAAGCAGCAATGCGGAAGCAGCGCCCGGAAGCCATGCCGATTTACTGCGACGCATTCTGTTCTCCACCGTTTACCCCCGCCGCCTTCAGCGCGGTTGGATCTATGTTGACGCGAACCCGGTTCTCGAAGACCACGAGCCTGCCATTGTCCTCGACCGCCATCGAGTCCGCGGTAATGCGCGACCCGCCGCGGCTGACGTCGACCGGATTGCTCGTCTTCATAGAGCCTTTGCTCATGTCTAGGAAGATCGATTTGAACTTCGCCATCAGACCGTCTGTCGTCGTCACGCTGACCTCGCTGGTCAGGTCCATCGTGTTGGCGTCGCGATTGTAGATACCGTGCGCGGCATCGACCGACACGATGTTGTCGTTGGCGACGGGCAGTTTGGCGTTGATGCCCTCGAGATTAATGACGGCCTGCTGGCCGACATCCTGCGTCGCCCTGGTCGCCGTCAGCGAGTATGGCAGCTTCTGCTTGGTGAAGCCGTTGAGCTTCGGATTGGCCATCACCAGCTTTCCGTTGGAAAACGCCGTGCCGTCGGCCTGCACCGAGACGGACAGCGGCGCCTTGAGGTAGGAATAGACAGGAAAGGCGACGGCGATCACGACCGCGAGCAGCGGCACCGCGAATTTCAGCACGCGCACGCGGCGCGAGTGCCGCTGCGCGCGGTTGAAAGCATCGCCACGCGTGCCGCCTTGGGCCGCGGGAGCCGATGCCTCGCCGGCATGGCTCGTTTCGTCAGATCGCGCCAACATGACTTTCTAATGGACCTTTGCCCGCCCAAACACCGCCTATAGGTGGTATGCCGGCACCTACAAGCAAGCACAAGCCGAGGAAAACTGCAAAAATGTGACAACTGGCCGCCCGCAAAATCGAGAGGAATCCGGCGCGACGACCTATACTTTATAGCAGATAGGGACTTGGTTGCGTTAATTTTTCGTGAGGTCGGCGTCAACGCTTCACGGCGGAGCATTTTCAGGAAACGGTAGCCGTGTGCCGAGGCTTGCTTTAAAAGCGGGCTTCCCACCGATCCATGAGGCTGATGATGGCAATGAGAGCCGACGACCTGATCGACCGCCGACGCTTGCGCCGCAAGCTGACCTTCTGGCGCGTGGTCGCGTTTCTGGTTCTGGCAGCGGCAATTATCGCCTTCTCGACGTGGGTCTATGACGACAACTTTACCGGCAAGGCGGTCCCCCATATCGCCAAGGTCAAGATCGAAGGCACCATCACCGAGGATGAGGACCTGCTCAAAAGGCTGGACTCGATCCGCAAGTCGCCGGAGGTGAAGGGCGTCATCCTGTCGATCGATTCGCCCGGAGGCACCACGGTCGGTGGCGAGTCGACGTTCGACGCCGTGCGCAAGCTTGCCGGCGACAAGCCAGTGGTAGCCGAAGTCGGCACGCTGGCCGCATCGGCCGGCTATATGATCGCCAGCGCTGCCGACCACATCGTCGCCCGCAAAACCTCGATCGTCGGTTCGATCGGTGTGCTGATCCAATACCCTGATGTCAGCGGCCTCATGGACAAGCTCGGCATCAAGCTGGAAGAAGTGAAATCCTCGCCGCTCAAGGCTTCGCCCTCGCCCTTCAAGCCGACCAACGACGATGAGCGCGCCATGGTGCGCAAGCTGATCCTCGACAGTTACGACTGGTTCGTCGGCACTGTCGCGGAGCGCCGCAAAATGACGCATGAGCAGGCGCTGGCGCTGGCTGACGGTTCGATCTTTACCGGCCGCCAGGCTTTGGCCAACCATCTGGTCGACGCCGTCGGCGGCGAGCAGGAGGCGATCGACTGGCTGGCGACGAAGGGCGTGGACGCCAAGCTCAAGGTCGTCGAGTGGAAGGACAGGGACAGGCGTGGCGGTTTCCTGTTTTCCCAGTCCATGGCAAAACTGGCGGCCAAGGCGCTCGGCCTGCCGGATGCCGGCGGCGATGTCATTCACGAGCTCGGCGCCGACCGCTTGTTTCTTGACGGTCTCGTTTCGGTCTGGCACCCTTGACATCTCGCTGGGGCGAGCCAAAAAAGCAGTAAAATCATCCTGATAATCGACTGCAGTGGTTTACGGGGAACGTTCTATGATCAAATCCGAGCTTGTGCAGATCATTGCCGCGCGCAACCCGCACCTTTTCCTGCGCGATGTCGAAAACATCGTCGGCGCGATCTTTGACGAGATCACCGATGCGCTTGCCGAGGGCAACCGGGTCGAGTTGCGCGGTTTCGGCGCCTTTTCGGTGAAAAACCGTCCTGCCCGCACCGGCCGCAATCCGCGCACCGGCGAATCCGTCGAGGTCGAGGAAAAGTGGGTGCCGTTCTTCAAGACCGGCAAGGAGTTGCGCGAGAGACTGAACGGCGGCAAATAGGCGCCGCGCCGGCGGGTTGAATCGGCATCTTGGCGCTTAAAAGCATGTCTCCGAAAGTGAAGACCGGTTTTCGGGACAAGGACATGCGCGCTTCAAGAAGTCTCTCCATGGAGATCTGATGTTCAATCGCTTCATCCTCGTCGTGGTCTTCGTGCCGCTGGCTATCATCCTGATCGCGCTCGCCGTCGCCAATCGCGGCCCTGTAGCCTTCACGCTCGATCCATTCCATCCCGGCAATCCCGCGCTGACGCTGACCCTGCCGCTTTTCATCTTCCTGTTCCTTGCCTTGGCCGTCGGCATGGTCGTCGGCAGCATGGCGACCTGGGTGAAGCAGGGGCGCTACCGCAAGCTCGCGCGCCAGCGCGGTCTGGAAGCCGAAAACCTGCGCCAGGCTGTGAGCCGCCCGCCAGCAGCGCCCAAGGGTCCGGCGCTGCCCAAGCCTACGGACTAGAGAATGATGTCGAAACATGTGAAGCGGTTTTCGGGCGACATCACGCTCTGTCTCTGAGCAACAATTTACGGAGCCTCCGATGCTGACCATTTCGGCCGCCGATGTCGACCGCGCGTTGACCTTTCCCGGCCTTGTCGAGACATTGCGCACGGCTTTTCGCGATGGCGCCGTGCAGCCGGTTCGCCATCATCATGGCGTCGAACGGCCGGACGGCGCCGCGTCGACCCTGCTTTTGATGCCGGCCTGGACTGATTTGAACGCCGCCGGCACCTCGGCGGGCGGCCATATCGGCGTCAAGATCGTCACCGTATCGCCGGACAACAACGCCATCGGCAAGCCGGCAGTGATGGGTCTCTATCTGTTGCTCGACGGCGTCACCGGCGAGCCGCAGGCGCTGATCGACGGCCAACGGTTGACGCAGTGGCGCACGACCTGCGCCTCCGCGCTCGCCGCCTCCTATCTCGCGCGCAAGGATGCCTCGCGGCTTCTGGTGATCGGCGCCGGCGCGCTGTCGCCGTTCCTTGCCAAGGCGCATTCGGCGGTCAGGCCGATCACCTCAATCCGCATCTGGAACCGCACGCCGGCCAATGCCGAAAAAGTGGCGGCCGGCTTGCGCGTAGAAGGCCTTCCGGCAAGTGCCGCCGGCGATCTCGATACGGAGCTTGCCGAGGCCGACATCGTCGCCTCGGCGACCATCTCGAACACGCCGCTGGTCAAGGGCGCGCTGCTGAAGCCGGGCGCCCATGTCGATCTCGTCGGCGGCTTCACGCCGACGATGCGCGAAAGCGATGACGACGCGATCAAGCGCGCCCGCGTCTATGTCGACACCCGCGCCGGCGCCACCAAGGAAGCCGGCGACATCGTCCAGCCGCTGGCCTCAGGCGTACTGAAGCCGGACGCCATCGTCGCCGACCTGCAGGAGCTTGCGCGCGGCGAGAAGCAGGGACGGCAAAGCGACAGCGAGATCACGCTTTTCAAGTCGGTCGGCGCGGCGCTCGAGGACCTCGCCGCAGGCATCGCCGTCTACAAGGCGCTCCAATAGGCAGTAGGGATTGGGCAGTAGGCAATTAGGGAAGGTAAACCTAGTGCCTACTGCCTACTGCCTACTGCCCACTGCCTACTGCCCATCCGGCCAATAGACGCGCAGGCGATGATTGTCCGGATCGAGCGCCACGAAGGTGCGGCCGAAATCCATATCGGTCGGCGCCTGCAGGATATTCAGGCCGCGCCCCGCCCAGTCCGTATGCGTCGCATCAACGTCGCCCGCATCCGCGGCCGCGATCACGAGCTCGCTGCCACCGCCCGCTGCCGCCGCAGCCGGTTCCACCGTGTGGCGCGACCAGAGGCCGAGCTTGAAGCCCTTGTCGAGCACGAACATGACGAACGTCGGCGAGGATTCGACCGGCTCGCGTCCGAGCAGCGAAGCGTAGAACGCGCCGCTCTTTTCCGGACTGTCGACATAGAGGATGACGAAATTCGGCGTGGTCATATCTGATCTCCAAAGTGTCTGGACCTTGGAGACCATACGCGGACCTGCTGTCAGATTCTGGCAGCAGCGATCAGCCGGAAGCGTCTTTCGCGCCGTTCCGGTCGGGCGCGTCAAGGCCCGCCCGCCACTCCTTCAGCATCGCCTGTCGGCGTCGCGGATAACGGATGCCGGTCGTTGTCAGGCCGGACATCCGGTCGGCGCGGAAATGGCGGAAATCCTGGCGCGTTTCGCACCACGCCACCATCACCCGCACCTTGTCGAAGAAGGCGAGCGCGAACGGCCAAACCAGGCGCTTCGATGCCGCTCCCCCGGCGTCACGGTAGAGGAAGCCAAGCTTGCGCTCGTCGCGGATCGCCTGCCGCACGATGCCGAGGTCGATCGCTTCGGCATTTTCCGAGCGCGGTCCGACAAGCAGCGTCGTGGCGTCGAGATCGTCGCGCAGGTCATCCGGCAGCACCGCCGCGATCTTGGCCAGCGCATCAGCCGCGGCGGCCGCCAGCCTTTTGTCCGGCTGCTTCGCCACCCAGCGCGAGCCGAGCACGATGGCCTCGATCTCCTCGTCGGTGAACATCAGCGGCGGCAGCATGAAGCCGGGCTTCAGCACATAGCCAAGCCCCGCCTCGCCTTCGATCGGCGCGCCCTGCCCCTGCAGCGTCGCGATGTCGCGATAAAGGGTGCGGATCGACACGCCGATTGCATCCGCAAGCGTGCGGCCGCTCACCGGCCGGCGATGGCGGCGCAGGATCTGGACGAGGTCAAGCAGGCGGGCTGAACGGGACATGAATGGCTAACCGGCGTGCCGGACAATAGGGCTGGCCTGCACATCACGGCAAGCAGTCCGATGCCAGGAACGCCGGCTGACCATTGCCGTTTTCTCCACAATGGAGATGCGCGGAACCCTGTTCTGGTCGGTGCTGACCGTTTTCATTGCGGCGCTCAGCCTTGGGCCCTCCTTTGCCCATGTGCTGGAATCGCTGCCGAGGCTGACGAAATGGTCGCCGGTGCTGTGGCGAGAGGCGACGGTCTTCAACGGTCAGTTCCTGCTTTTTGCCGTCATCGGAGCGCCGCTCGATATCGCAGCGATCCTCTGTCCGGCGTTGCTTGCCTGGATACTGCGTGCGGACCCGTTTGCCGTCCGGTTCGTGCTCGTCGCCGCATTGCTTTATGCGGTCTCGCTGGCGCTTTGGTTCGGCCTCGTCAGACCGGCAAATGCTATCCTCGCGACCTGGACGCCGGGGCCAATTCCAGAAAACTTCGAAGCCGTCCGACTGCGTTGGGAAACCGGCCACATGGCGGTGACGGCGGCGAAGGCGCTTGGCTTCATTTCGCTTTGTTTCGGCCTGCTCGGCGTCAGGCATGGTTGATGACCCCACCATTGAATGAGCCGGGCTTTGTTGCGCCGGTGGGCTTAGCTGTGGCAGAAGCGGGCCGAACCGCCGGAGATGATCCTTCTTGAAATCTTTTCGGGACAAACGCCGCGATGGCCGCCCGCATCCCGCAAGGGCGGAACAGCCCCGCCCGCGTGAGGCGTTAGCGGCCGGACGGCAGCAGGCCGCGCCCGCCGAGCGCCGCGAAACCAAACCGGCGGACCGGCAGGAAGCCAGGCCGGCGCCGCGCGTGCTTGCGCGCCGCGAGGGCACGTTGCCCGCCGAGCGCCTGCCATTGATCCTCGAAGTCGCGCCCAATGCCGATTACGCCCTGCTGGACAGCGGCGCCGGCGAGAAGCTCGAGCAATACGGCCCCTACCGCATCGTGCGGCCCGAAGGCCAGGCGATCTGGCAGCGGGCCCTTCCGGCGAAGGAGTGGGAGCGCGCCGACGCCATCTTCACCGGCGACACCGACGAGGAAGGCATCGGCCGCTGGCGCTTTCCGAAGGCGCCGCTCGGCGAAACCTGGCCGATGAAGCATGACGGCATCGACTATCTCGGCCGCTTCACATCCTTCCGCCATGTCGGCGTCTTTCCGGAACAGGCCTCGCATTGGGATCATATGGCCGGCCTGATCGCGGCGGCGAAGCGTCCGGTCAAGGTGCTGAACCTTTTCGGCTATACGGGTCTCGCCTCGCTGGTGGCGGCCCGCGCCGGCGCCGAGGTCACCCATGTCGATGCCTCGAAGAAGGCGATCGGCTGGGCGCGCGAGAACCAGGAGATGGCCGGGCTTGCCGACAAGCCGGTCCGCTGGATCGTCGAGGACGCGGTGAAATTCGCGGAACGCGAGGAACGCCGCGGCAGCCGCTACGACATCGTGCTGTTCGATCCGCCGGCCTATGGCCGCGGGCCCAAGGGCGAGGTCTGGCAATTGTTCGAGGATCTGCCGGGCCTAACGGACCTCTGCCGCTCGATCCTGACGCCGAAACCGCTCGCCGTCGTTCTCACCGCCTATTCGATCCGCGCCTCCTTCTTCGCCATCCATGCGCTGATGCGCGATACCTTTGCGGGCATGGGCGGCACGGTCGAATCCGGCGAACTGATCATTCGCGAGAAATCGGCCGGCCGCGCGCTGTCGACCTCGCTGTTCTCGCGCTGGGTGGCCTGAATGACTGCACATGACGGCGTACGCCTGGTCGGGCAGGTTAAGGAAGTCACCAGCGTTGCCAATCCGCTGGTCAAAGACATCAAGGCGCTGGCGCTCAAGAAATTCCGCGACCAGCAGAACGCCTTCATGGCCGAGGGCCTGAAGCTGGTCATCGACGCGCTCGACCTCGGCTGGTCGATCAGGACCTTGGTCTTCGCCAAGGCCGGCCGTGGCAACGCGGCCATCGAAAAGGTCGCCGCGCGAACCGTCGCCGCCGGCGGCACGGTTCTGGAGGTTTCGGAAAAGGTGCTCGCGGCCATCACCCGCCGCGAAAACCCGCAAATGGTGGTCGGTGTCTTTGCCCAGCAGACCGTGCCGCTGAAGGACATCCGCGCCAGGGACGGCGATGTTTGGGTCGCGCTCGACCGGGTCCGCGATCCCGGCAATCTCGGCACCGTGATCCGCACCGTCGATGCCGTCGGCGCCAAGGGCGTCATCCTGGTCGGCGACACCACCGATCCGTTCTCGCTGGAGACGGTGCGCGCCACCATGGGCTCGATCTTCGCCGTGCCGGTCGCCAAAGCGACCGAGCAGGCCTTCCTCGCCTGGCGGCGTGATTTTTCCGGTCTGGTCGTTGGAACGCACCTTAAGGGCGCGGTCGATTATCGCTCGGTCGATTTCTCCAGGGGACCGGTCCTGCTGCTGATGGGCAATGAGCAGCAGGGACTGCCCGACAACCTGGCCGAAAGCTGCGATCGGCTGCTTCGAATCCCCCAGGCCGGCCGCGCCGACTCGCTCAACCTGGCGGTCGCCACCGGCGTGATGCTGTTCGAGATAAGGCGCGGCGCGTTGAAGCTCGAGCCTGCCACCGACATGCGATGAGGACTGCCCGATGAGGACTGCCAAGTGAAATCCTGGTCCCCTTACGTCGTGCTGGTCGTCATTGCCATTGCGCTCGACCAGTGGATCAAGCAACTGGTCGAGAACGGGCTCGCCTTTCAGGAGAAGATCGACCTCCTGCCCTTCCTGGCGCTGTTCCGCACTTATAACACCGGCATCGCTTTCTCGATGTTCCAGTCCTTCGGCGATACCGGCCTGGTGGTCATCGCCGTGCTGGTCGTTGCCTTCGTGCTCTATCTCGCCACGCGCACGCCGGCCGGCCATGTCGTCGCCCGTATCGGCTTTGCACTCATCGTCGGCGGCGCGCTCGGCAACCTCATCGACCGCGCCGTCTACGGCCACGTCATCGACTATATCCTGTTCCACACGCCCGTCTGGTCCTTCGCGGTCTTCAATCTGGCCGACGCCTTCATTTCCGTCGGCGCGGCACTTGTCGTCTTCGACGAGCTGATCGGCTGGCGGCGCGAAGCCAAGTCCCAGGATCTTGGCAATTGACCTCACGCTGTTGAAGCCGCAGATTTCTCAACAGCCAGAACCGAGGAGAAAAACGTGACCGACACCTTCAAAGCCATCCTCGTTTCGCGCGATGCGGACAAGAAGCAGTCGGTCGATGTCGTCGACCTCACCGAGGCCGACCTGATGGAAGGCGACGTCACCGTCGCCGTCGAGGCGACGACGGTGAACTACAAGGACGGGCTCGCCATCACCGGCAAGGCACCGGTCGTGCGCCGCTGGCCGCTGGTTCCAGGCATCGATTTCGCCGGCACCGTGATCTCCTCCTCGCATGCCGACTGGCGCAAGGGCGATAAGGTGATCCTCAACGGCTGGGGCGTCGGCGAGACGCATTACGGCGCCTATGCCGGCCGCGCCCGCGTCAAGGGCGACTGGCTGGTGCCGCTGCCCGAGGGCATGAGCGCGCATCATGCGATGGCCGTCGGCACGGCGGGCTACACGGCAATGCTCTGCGTCATGGCGCTGGAGCGTCACGGTATCGTGCCGGACCGCGGTCCGGTGGTTGTGACGGGTGCTGCCGGCGGCGTCGGCTCGGTCGCCATCTCGATCCTGTCGAGCCTTGGCTACCATGTCATCGCCTCGACCGGCCGCAGCGCCGAAAGCCCCTATCTGATCGATCTCGGCGCGGCCGAGGTGATCTCGCGCGAGGAGCTCGGCCAGCCGGCGAAGCCGCTCGCCAAGGAGCGCTGGGCTGGCGGCGTCGACTCGGTCGGCAGCCATACCTTGGCCAACGTGCTGTCGATGACCTCCTATGGCGGCGCGATCGCCGCCTGCGGCCTCGCCGGCGGCATGGACCTGCCGGGAAGCGTCGCGCCCTTCATCCTGCGCGGCGTCTCGCTGCTCGGCATCGATTCGGTGATGGCGCCGAAGGAAGTCCGCCTGGAGGCGTGGCGCCGCATCGGCGCCGATCTCGACTTGAAGAAGCTGTCGACATTGGCGCGCACGATCGGTTTCGACGGCATTGTCGCCGCCGCGCGCGACATCGTCGAAGGTAAGATCAGGGGCCGAGTCGTCGTCGATATGTAGCTGGAGATCGCCGTCTCGCCCGCACATGCGGGCGGCCGGAATCCGCGCAATCGCTAAAATTCGAACGATACCTCCCAGTCTTCCATAATTTCTGTCTGGCATGGTTTGCGCATGGTCGCGGACTCCGACATCAGACAGGACAGCAAAGCCGCGGGCGCTGACAGGCTCATCCCCGATGCGCCGAAGCGGCAGGTGCTTGTCGCGCCGCCGCTGGCTCCCGAATTGCCCACGGCCAGCCACGAAGGCTTGCCGTTCCTGACGATCGTCGCCATCGCCTTCATGGCGGGGCTCGCGCATCTCACCGGAGCGCCGCTCATAGTCACCGCCGGCCTCGCCGCCATAGCCTTTGCGGGCCTGGTCATGCATCTGCGCAGCCGTCGCGACGAGCGTCGCACCGCAGCACTGCTCGACGAGACCGCCGCCCGCAGCCGCGCCGAGATCGAAACCCTCGCCGACCGCATGTGGGAGATGCAGGAAAGCGAGGAGCGCTTCCGCGGCCTGATCGATGCGCTTGGCGACCTCGTCGTCCATCGCGACCGCGACGGCCATATCGTTTATGCCAACAGCGTCTTTGCCTCGCTTGTCGAGCTCGATGCGCGCGATCTTGCCGGCAAGACCTTGTCCGAGCTTGGCATCGATGTCGGCGTCGTTCCCGACGCCGCCTTCTCCGATCATGAATGCCTGAGTTCCACCGATGTCGCGATCCGCACCCCGAACGGGCCGCGCTGGTTCTCCTGGATCGAATTGTCGGTGCGCGACAAGGACACGGGCGCGGTCTCGCATCGGGCGATCGCCCGCGACATCACCGCCCGCAAGCGCGCCGAATCCTCGCTGATCACCGCGCGCGAGCGGGCCGAATATGCCAGCCAGGCCAAGTCGCGCTTCCTCGCCACCGTCAGCCATGAGATCCGCACGCCCATGAACGGCATCATGGGCATGGCGAAGCTGCTTGCCGATACCGACCTTTCGCCCGAACAGCGCACCTATGTGGGCGCCGTTTCCACCTCGGCCAGCGCGCTGCTCGCGCTCATCGAGGACCTGCTCGACTATTCCAAAATCGAGGCCGGCCGCTTCGAGCCCGAGCCGCAGCCGACCTCGCTGCGCGAAATCGCCGACAACATCATCGAACTTCTGGCCGCAAAAGCCTTCGCCAAGAACATCGGCCTTGGCTGCCATGTCGAGCCGGACGTGCCGCAGATGATCACCGCCGACCCCGGCCGCGTGCGCCAGGTGCTGCTCAACCTCATCGGCAATGCGGTGAAGTTCACTGATACGGGCGGCGTGCTGCTCACCGTGGCGCGCGCCCGCACCGAAACCACCGACCGCATCTGCTTCACCGTCGCCGACACCGGCCCGGGCCTGCGCGAAGAGGACATGGAGCGCATTTTCGAGGAGTTCGAGCAGTCCGACGGCACCTCGACGAGGGTGCATGGCGGCGCCGGCCTCGGACTTGCCATCTCGAAGCGGCTGGCGACGGCGATGGGCGGCACGATCTCGGTCTCGAGCCGGCTCGGCGAAGGATCCGAATTCGTCCTCGAGCTTCCGGCGGTCGCGGCAACCGAGCCGCCGCCGCATCGGCACAACATCCTTGCCGACCGGCGGGCGGTGATCGTGTCGAAAAACGCCACCGAGGCCGATGCCATCGCCCGCGCGATCAGAGCCCATGGCGGCATTGTCGAGATCGCGGCGACGCCAAGCCAGGCCGCTGCCCTCGCCGCCGGCTGCAACGTGCTCCTGATCGACGCCGCACTTGAAAACAGCGACGGCAGACTGCTCAAGCGGTTGCGTGACTCGGGCTTTGTCGACTGCGAGGCCATCACCCTGATTGCGCCGACCGACCGCGGCATGCTTGGGGAATTCCGCGCCAGCGGCTACGCCACCTTCCTTGCGAGACCCGTGCGCGGCGAGACCCTGCTGCGGGTGCTGTTGACCAGCCATGGCTCCGCGCTCGCCCAGCCACGGCCGGCGCCGCGCGAGACTTCCTCGGCGCGCAAGCGCAATCAGGGCCTGTCGGTGCTGATCGCAGAAGACAATGACATCAACGCCATGCTGGCCCGCGCGACGCTGCTCAAGGCCGGGCATCGCGTCAAGATCGTCGGCAACGGCAAGGCCGCGGTCGATGCCGTTACCGATGCCGGCCTCAAGTTCCGCTTTGATGTGGTGCTGATGGACCTGCATATGCCTGTCATGGACGGGCTCGACGCGATCGCCGCCATCCGTCGCCACGAAGAGTCGCTGGCCATGCCGCCTATTCCGATCATGGTGCTTTCGGCCGACAGCCAGGAAAAGACCCGGCATGCCGTCCTCGCCCATGGCGCCAGCGGTTTCGTGACCAAGCCGCTCGACCCGGCCGCGCTCGTCCAGGCGGTCGAGGGCCAGGTTGCCGCCTGAGGAAATTTTTAACCCTTGAACGCCTTGGCTTACCTGGCTTTCGCGGCCACAAGATAGCCGGTTGAGAGTATTGCCCAGCCGACAAAGTATTGCCCGCCACGCCGTATCACGGTACTGTCACAATCCTGTTGCACCTACACCGTATCCCCGTGCCAAGAGGGATGGCTCGAAGGAGAATCACTCGTGCATACAGTCGTGCCTGAATGTGACACTCGGCCGAATGCTGGCGGCGCCTTGCTCGCTGCCCGTAGCGCCGACGCCGTCGCAAGCGGTGCTCCGCTGGGCCGCATCGGCAATCTCGAAGTGCGGCTTGCCCGCAACGAGGCCGAGATCGCCGCCGCCCAGGAAGTCCGCTATCGGGTATTCTATGACGAACTTGGCGCGAGGAAGGATCTGTTCCAGGACCGGCGCGACGCCGACCGTTTCGATCCGCTCTGCGATCACCTTCTTGTGTTCGATACCTCCCTTCCCGGTCCCGAGCATCGCCGCATCGTCGGCACCTACCGTTTGCTGCGGCAGGAGATCGCCACCGCCGCCGGCGGCTTCTATTCCGAGGGCGAGTTTGAGCTCACCAAGCTGATCGCGCGGCATCCCGGCCAGCGCTTCCTCGAGCTCGGCCGTTCCTGCGTTTTGCCGGAATACCGCTCCAAGCGCACCATCGAGGCGCTCTGGCAAGGCATCTGGGCCTATATCAATCACTACGGCATCGGCGTGATGACCGGCTGTGCTTCCTTCCATGGCATCGTGCCGGCTGCGCATGCCGAGGCGCTGACCTATCTCGCTCATCATTGCCGCACCAACTCCGCTTGGGATGTTCGCGCGGTTCCGGGACGCTACTGCTCCATGGATCTGATGCCGATCGAGGCGGTGAACACCAAGGCGGCGATCGCCGCCATGCCGCCGCTGGTCAAGGGTTACCTGCGCGTCGGCGCCCGCATCGGCGACGGCTGCGTCATCGACCACGAATTCTCCACCGTCGACGTCTTCGTCGTCATGCCGGTCAAGGAGATCGGCGCCCGGTACGTCAACTACTATGGCGGTGAAGGGCAGCGCTTCGCGGCGTGATTCCAGTGAATGGTGAATGGTGAATGGTGAATGGTAGTAGCCAGCGAAGCTGGTTCACCGCACCGATATGTATTCACTATTCACTATTCACCACTCGCTCCCTCAGGGAATATCTTCCGGCCTTCGCCCCGGCCGGCTCTTATAGGCCGGAAACGACCAGCCGAACCTGAGCGCGCCGCCCCGCACCAGGAACGCAGCCGCAAATCCGAGCAGGCTGGACGCCACGGCCGGCAGACCGGCAAGATCGCCTAGGGTGAAGATCGTCGCGCCGGCAAGGGCGGCCGTGACATAGATCTCGGGCCTGAGCAGCACCGAAGGCTCGCCGGCAAGCAGGTCGCGCAAGATGCCGCCGAAGGTCGCCGTGAGCACGCCCATGACGACCGACACGACAGGAGAGCCGGTGATCGCCAGCCCCTTCGCCGCGCCCATCACCGAGAACGCGGCAAGGCCGATGGCATCGAGCCAAAGCAGCAGCTTGTAGCGGGATTCGAAGCGATGGGCGCTGAAGAACACCAGCACCGCGACCACGGCGCAGATCAGCACATAGCCGCTGTTGGCGACCCAGAACACCGGCAGGTTGAGGATGACGTCGCGCAGCGTCCCGCCGCCGATGCCGGTGACGCTGGCCAGGAACAGGAACCCGATAATGTCGAGCTCCTTACGCGATGCGGCAAGCGCGCCCGTCGCCGCAAAGACGGCGACGCCGGCATAGTCGAGCAACGCGATGGGATTCATGGCTGAGCGAGTAGTGAGTAGCGAATATGAGTAGGGAAATAGCACGAAGCCGCAGATAAATATCAGCCCCTACTCACTATTCCCTATTCGCTACTCACTCTCACGCATCCTTCTCGGCCTGCTCGTTCACCGGGCCCGGCTCGACCTTCGCCTCGGCGGCCGCCTTCGGACCGCCCTTGGCGACGCCGACCATCGCCGGCCGCAGCACGCGTTCGCCGATCGAATAACCCGGCTGCACCACCTGGACGACGGTCCCGGCCGGAACTTCCGGATTGGGTACCTCAAACATCGCCTGGTGGAAGTTCGGATCGAACTTCTCGCCTTCCGGCGCAAGTTTCTTCACGCCGTGGCGCTCCAGCGCCGAAAGCATGGCGCGTTCGGTAAGATCGACACCTTCGATCAGCGCCTTGAACCCGGCGTCGCCGCTGGCTTTCGCCTCGGCAGGGATCGCATCGAGCGCGCGGCGCAGATTGTCGGAAACCGACAGCATGTCGCGCGCGAAATTGGCGACGGCGTAGGCGCGGGCGTCCTGAACGTCGCGCGCGGTGCGCCTCCGCAAATTCTCCATTTCGGCCGCCACGCGCAGCGCACGGTCCTTCAGTTCCTCGTTTTCCTTCAGCAGCCGCACGAGCGCCTCGTAGTCGCCGTCGACGCCACCTTCCGCACGCTCGCCGGAAGGCTGGGCGGTGGCTTCCATATCTTCGGGCGTGCGTTCGTCTTTTGCCTGGTCGCTCATCGCGTTTCCCGTCATTCGGATTGGTGTGGATTTGCGCCCGATATCGAGGTTTGGAGGGCAAAAATCAAGGGGTAAGCGCTGGCCGAGGATGTCCGGCCATCGTTCTAAATTAATTCAAATTTTACCGTATCACGCGGCTTTGCTTGCCCTCAGATGCGCTTGCGGGAACCATAGGCGGGCTGGAAGAGTTTCGAAGCCGACACAGGATTTTGGGACGATGAACGGCAACAACGGCCACAGGCACGCCGAATTGGCCAACGACATCAGGCGACAGGCGGGCAGCGAAGCGACCAAGCGCTTTCTGCGCACCTTGCCGGCATTTCGCCTGGAAAAGGACATGCCCCGGCGGCTGAGCGACTTGCTGGACCGCCTCGACGATGCCGAGGCCGAGAATGCGGGCGGCGGGCGGCCTCAATAGCCGCACGCCGCAATTGACGAGTTTCAGGCCGCGTTGCGGTCGTCACGCATCAGCGCTTCGCCGTGGCGGATCTCAGTGCCAAGCACCTTCAGGCATTCCCGCATGAAGGCGGCAAGGCCCGGCCACCCCTTGGCTGAAACCAGATTGCCATCGACATGCGCGCCGGTCGGGGCGACATCGATATAGGTGCCGCCGGCAAGCGTCACTTCCGGCTCGCAATAATGCAGCGCCGCCACTTCCTTGCCGCGCACAACGCCGTCGACCGCGATCAGGATCTGCACGCCGTGGCAAATCGTGAAGATCGGCTTGCCGGTCTCATGGAAATGCCTGACCAGCGCCTGCACGCGCTTGTCGATGCGGATATATTCAGGTCCGCGCCCGCCCGCCGCATAGACCGCATCGTAGTCGGCAGGGTTCACTTCGGCGAAGGTCTTGTTGAGGATGTAGTCGTGGCCGAGTTTTTCGGTATAGGTCTGGTGGCCCTCGAAGTCATGCAATGAGGTCTTGAGGACGTCACCGGCCTTCTTGTCCGGGCACACGACATGGACGGTGTGCCCGACCGCGTGCATGGCCTGTTCGAAGACGAAAATCTCGTACTCCTCGCTGAACTCGCCAACGAGCATCAATATCTTCTTGCCTGCCATGCTTTCCTCCCTTAGCTGCCGATTATTCACGACCGGAAATAACGTGCCCCATCCTAAGGGCAGGTCGGCAGAAGGGAAAGCTTGAACCGCCAAAGTGGTCTGACCAGAACGAGGCAGCATGCGTTCCAGCCCTATTCTGGGCCGAGTTGACCGGCAAAATACGCGATGCTGGTCGGACCAAGGCGATACTCTTGCGGGGGGTCAGCCGGGGCGCTTGCGCCGCCAGGAATATTTCGGCCCCTTGGGCTCCGCCTCCACTGCTGGCTGATAGTACACCGGCAGTCCGCCGGTCCGCCCTTCCTCCAGGCGCTTCAACAGCACCGGATTGGAGACCTCGAATTCGTCGAAACCGAGCCGCAGCATGTGCGGCAGCTGGTCGACGAGAACCTGGCCGGTGGCGCGAACCGCGCCCTTGAAATGATGCCGGGTCCGCAGCAATTCGCCCTTGGAAAAAGAACGGCCGTCATTGAAGGCCGGGAAGGCGAGCGCCACCAGCGACAATTGATCCAGCAGGCCGGTTATCTTGTCGAGTTCGTCGCCGGGCTGCAGCAACACCCCGAGGCGCTCCTTGGCGGATTTGCGGACTTCTTCATCCAGCCCGAGAAAAGCCTGCAGCGGCAGGATGAAACGGCCATTGCCGGCAAGCGCCTCGGCGCTTTCGGCGTGCGTCCACTCGTCCTCGCGAAAACCGCCCGGGGTCCAGAGGCGGGTCCCCGCCGTCGTCGATCCAGTCATCAAAATTCCTAAGTCCCAAAGATTTCGAGGCGAAGCGGCAGGGCCGCCAGCAACCGAAAGCCGCTTGCGGACCGGCATACCGTGAATAGCGATATACCCTAAAGTGAGGCGTCGGTCAGCGACTTCTCTAACCCCGACAAATGAATGCCGCACTCGGTCTTGGCGTGCCCCGCCCAGCGGCCGCTGCGCGCGTCCTCGCCGGGCTGCACCGGCTGCGTGCAAGGGAAGCAGCCGATCGAGAGATAGCCATAGGCGACCAGCGGATTTTCGCGCAGCGCATGCGCGCGCATATAGTCTGCCTGGTCCGGTGTCGTCCAATGCGCCAGCGGATTGATGCGGATGCGCGAGCCAACGGCCTCGAAGACGGGCAGTGCCGCGCGCGTCGAAGCCTGGAAGCGCTTGCGCCCGGTCAACCAGGCGCGGAACGGCTCGACGCCGCGCGCCAGCGGCTCGACCTTGCGCACATTGCAGCAGGAATCGGTGTCGGTCTCGTGCAGCCGGCCGGTCGGATCGACACGGTCGAGCGCAGCCTCCTCAGGCTTGATCACCCTTATGTCGGTCAGGCCGAAATCGGCCACCAGCGCATCACGATAGCCGAGCGTCTCCTCGAAATGCTTGCCGGTATCGAGGAAGATGACAGGGAGCGAACGGTCGATCTCCGAAATCATGTGCAGAAGCACCGCCGAATCCGCGCCGAAGGACGACACGGCAGCGACCTCGCCGCGAAACAGATCACGCGCCGCGCGCTCGATGATCTCGATCGGCTTTAGATGGCCGTGCAGCGCGTCGAGCCCCGCCGCTTCCGCGGCGACGCCCGTCTCCACGCTGCCGGTGCGGTCAAGCGGCCTTGGTTTCGCCGGCATAGAGCGCCTCCTTGAACGGCGCGGGACCGACACGGCGGTAGGCGTCGATAAAACGTTCGTCGGGATTGAGCCGAAGGCCGAGATAGGTATCGACGATCTGCTCGATGGCATCGGTGATTTCTTCCGAGGAGAAGCCGCGGCCGATGATCTCGCCGACGGACGTATTTTCGTCGGCCGAACCGCCAAGCGTCACCTGGTAGAGCTCGGTGCCTTTCTTCTCGACGCCAAGAATGCCGATATGGCCGACATGGTGGTGGCCGCAGGCATTGATGCAGCCGGAGATCTTCAGCTTCAATTCGCCGATCTCGCGCTGGCGCTCCAGCGAGGCGAAGCGGCGCGAGATTTCCTGCGCCACCGGAATCGAGCGCGCCGTCGCCAGAGCGCAATAATCCAGGCCCGGGCAGGAGATGATGTCGCTGATCAGATTGGAATTGGCGGTTGCCAGGCCGATCTCGACCAGCGCGTCATAGACTGCCTTGAGATCGGCGCGCGCCACATGCGGCAGGATAAGGTTCTGCTCATGGCTGACGCGCAGCTCGTCGAAGGCGTATCTCTCGGCGATGTCGGCCACCGCTTCCATCTGGCTGTCGGTGGCGTCGCCGGGCACCTCGCCGATGCCCTTGAGCGAGATCGTCACCGCCGCGTAGTCGGGGTGGCGATGCGTCACGACATTCTGGTCGAGCCATTCCGAAAAACTCTTGGAATCGAGCCTTGCCTGTTTCACCGCATCATCGCCTTCCGGATGGGAAACCAGCGCCGGCGGCGCGAAATAGGCGTTGATGGCCTGGATGTCAGCCTCAGGCAGCTTGAGCTCGGCATCCTTCAGCGCCTGCCACTCAGCTTCGACCTGACGGGTGATCTCCTCCACGCCGGTTTCGTGCACCAGGATCTTGATGCGTGCCTTGAACTTGTTGTCGCGGCGGCCATAGAGATTGTAAACGCGCAGGATAGCCGTGCAGTAGGACAGCAACTCGGCCTCCGGCAGGAAGTCGCGGATTTTCCTCGCCACCATCGGCGTGCGGCCCTGGCCGCCGCCGACATACACGGCGAACCCAAGCTCGCCGGCGGCATTCTTCTTCAGATGCAGGCCGATGTCGTGCGTCTGGATGGCGGCGCGGTCGCGCTCGGCGCCGGTGACAGCGATCTTGAATTTGCGCGGCAGATACGAGAACTCCGGATGCACGGACGACCACTGGCGCAGGATTTCGGCATAGGGCCGCGGATCGGCGACCTCGTCGGCTGCGGCGCCCGCGAAATGGTCGGCGGTGACGTTGCGGATGCAGTTGCCGCTGGTCTGGATCGCATGCATCTCGACGCTCGCCAGATCGGCCAGGATAGCCGGAATATCCGATAGCGCCGGCCAGTTGAACTGGATGTTCTGGCGCGTGGTGAAGTGGCCGTAGCCCTTGTCATATTTGCGGGCGATATGGGCCAGCATGCGCAATTGCCGGCTGTTCAACGTGCCGTAAGGCACCGCGATGCGCAGCATATAGGCATGCAGCTGCAGATAGACGCCATTCATCAGCCGGAGCGGCCGGAACTGGTCCTCGGTGATTTCGCCGGCAAGCCGGCGCTGCACCTGGTCGCTGAACTCGGCGACACGGGCGTGTACGAAATCCTGGTCGAACTCGTCGTAACGGTACATGCTTCGTCTTTCCGGGCGCGTCCGCCCGTTGCTTTCCTTGGGTTTAAGCCGCCCGTGCCGGTTGCGGGCTCGCCTGCTTGCCTAGATCGGTGCGGATGGTCGGGCCCGCGGCGCGTATCTTTTCGCGCAGCCGCACCGGTTCGACCAATCCGTCGACGATCGCAACGTCGATGATGTTGACGTCGACCACCTCATTGTTGGCGGCGGCCGCGGCGCCGATCGATTCCAGCCGGTCCTCCGCCGTCTTGTCATACGCGATATCAGCATGGCCGACCGTTTCCGCCCAGCCGCCGGCGGCGTACCAGACGGCGATGCCGTCGGAGAGCCTGTTCGCGGTGAGAACCTTCATTGCTCAACTCCTTCGGCCACGGCTGAAGCCGCGCCCCCATGCCTATGTGCCGCGAGCGGCTCGGATTGTTCGAAATTGGCGCCGGCGACGGCGTCGCCGATGATCGTCATCACCGGTCCGGTGAGATCGGCGCGCGCCTCCAACGACGGCAGGTCGGCAAGCGTGCCGTGGAAACGGCGGCGGCCGGCGAGGCTGGCGTTCTCGACGACGGCGACCGCGGTGTCCGGCGACAGCCCCGCCTCGATCAGCCGGCCCGCGACTTCCGCCGCGACTGAACGGCCCATATAGACGGCGACCGTCGCGCCGGAGATGGCAAGCTTTGCCCAGTCGGGCAGCGAGTTGCCCTTGAGGTCGTGGCCTGTGGTGAACACCATCGAGGACGAAACGCCGCGCAGCGTCAGCGGCAGTTCGAAATCGGCGGCGGCGGCGAAGGCGGCGGTGACGCCCGGAACCACCTCATAGGCGATCCCGGCCTCGCGCAGCGCCGCCATTTCCTCGCCGGCGCGTCCGAACACCAGCGGGTCGCCGGACTTCAGCCGCACCACGCGCTTGCCGGCGCGGCCAAGTTCGATGAGCAGCGCGTTGATCTCTTCCTGGCTCTTGGAATGACAGCCCTTGCGTTTTCCCACCGGCAGGCGCTCGGCATCGCGGCGGCCCATGGCGACGATCGCCTCCGGCACCAGCGCGTCGTAGACGATGGCATCGGCGTCCATCAGCAGGCGATGCGCGCGCAAAGTCAAAAGATCCTCCGCGCCCGGACCGGCACCGACCAGCGCGATATGTCCCTCGACCGGAGCATCCTGGGCCAAGAGGTCGAGCGCCGCGCCATGCGCCTCGGCGAGGTCGCCTGCTTCGATGGCCTTGGCCGGCGCGCCGGCGAAGAAATCGCTCCAGAAGCGGCGGCGGCGATTGCCTTTCGGCAGCCTCTCGGCAGCGGCCCGGAACGACGCGGCAAGTGCCGCCAGCCGGCCGAGCGATGGCGACAGCATGCGGTCGATGCGCCCGCGCAGCATCTGCGCCAGAACCGGTCCGGCGCCATCGGTACCGATGGCAATCGCCACCGGCGCGCGGTTGACCAAGGCCGGGGTGAAGAAATCGCAGAGGTCCGGACGGTCGACGGCGTTGACCGGAATGCCCAGCCGGCGCGCGTCTTCGGCTACGCGGCGATCGAGTG
Source organism: Mesorhizobium sp. CA4 (assembly GCF_020165075.1). Taxonomy (NCBI): domain Bacteria; kingdom Pseudomonadati; phylum Pseudomonadota; class Alphaproteobacteria; order Hyphomicrobiales; family Phyllobacteriaceae; genus Mesorhizobium; species Mesorhizobium sp. CA4. Next base: position 49,187 of record NZ_JAIUHK010000016.1, on the reverse strand, counting down.
CCTCGTCGCCGCTCGCAGCGAACACCAGGGCGGCGCCTTGGAGATGCACGGCCTTATAGGCTGCGTTGATGTGAACGGCGCCGACCGATGCGATGAAATCCAGCAGCCCGCCACTTGCATTGTCGGCGACGATGCGCAGCACCGCGCTCGATTGCGCAAGGAGCCTGGCCTTGGCAAGCGCTTCCTCTCCATTGCCGACAATGGCTACGGCTTCGCCGTCGACCCGCATGAAGACGGGAAAGGCATTGAGCTTGGTATTGGCTTGCGACATGGCGACGAGCAATATTGGAACAGTTTGGCAGTTTTACGCGGGCTGGCCAAAAACCAGAAGGCAAGCACTCGCGCACTGCCGAACGGCAGGCAATCGCTTTTTCGCAGCCGCGAAGAGCAAGAGAAAAAAATTCTAGTTTGAGAACAACACCGCCAGAGCGGCATGGGAAACGGCTTTGATCCGTCGCAATTTTTAGCGCCTCGCACGGAAGGCCGCAAAACAGTTTTTTCTAAATTCTACTAACTTAGTAGATTAAAGCCGACCTTGCTGGTCGGCGCCCCGGCTTCGCCTGACGGGAGCAGTCGAGGACGCCATCCCGGATCGGAACCATCATGCTGCGCGGCTCGTTTGCCTAGCGATCATCCTGTCGATCCCAAGCTCCATCGATCGACAACAATGCAAGCAAGGAGGAACGCCATGAGCGTCAAGCTGAAACACGGAGTGTGGGTCGTCGTGGCTGATGGCGAAAAGGCGCTCTTCCTGCGCAACCAGGGCGACAGCAAGTTCCCGAACCTGGAGGTGGTGCAGGAGATGGAGCAGGAGAACCCCCCGACGCGCGAGCAAGGCAGCGACAAGCCGGGCCGCCAGAGCAACGAGGGTCCCCGCAGCGCCGTCGAAGAAACCGATTGGCACCGTCTCGGCAAGGAGCGCTTCGCCGTCGAGATCGCCGAGCGGCTCTACAAGCTTGCGCATCGCGGCGCGTTCGACGCGGTCGTGCTGATTGCGCCGCCGCAGGTGCTTGGCGAGATGCGCCAGAAACTGCACAAGGAGGTGGGCGAGAAGGTGCAGGCGGAAATCCCCAAAACGCTCACCAACCACACGATTTCCGACATCGAGAACCTGTTGCAAGCCGCATAAGGCGGCGAAAAGAAAGCGGCTTCGAGGCTGGATCGGCCCGAAGCCGTCTCTTTGTCGGCGCGGCGCCGATTTTCCGGTGCGCTGCCTCCAGCGCTGAATTCTGCGCGGCGGCGGTTGCATCATCGCCGCTCCGTCCACCATATTGCCGAAGGCGACGGCCTCGGCGGGCGCCCATCCGACATTCGTGAATTTTCGAAAAGGCGCTCCATAGACAATGCCGCATGACACGCCCCTTATCGCCACCATCGTCGCCGGTCTGGGGCTTGCATTCGTCTTCGGGGCGTTAGCCAACCGGTTCCGCATCCCGCCGCTCGTCGGCTATCTTGTCGCCGGCGTCCTCGTCGGTCCGAACACGCCCGGCTTCGTCGCCGACGCCAGCCTCGCCAACGAGCTCGCGGAAATCGGCGTCATCCTTTTGATGTTCGGTGTCGGCCTGCATTTTTCGCTGAAGGACCTTCTGTCCGTCCGCGCCATCGCCGTGCCGGGCGCCATCGTACAGATCGGCTTTGCGACCTTGCTCGGCGTGGGACTTGCCTGGCTGCTCGGCTGGTCGCTTGGCGCCGGCCTGGTCTTTGGCCTGGCGCTTTCGGTCGCCTCGACCGTGGTGCTTTTGCGCGCCATGCAGGAGCGGCGGCTGATCGAGACCGAGCGCGGCCGCATTGCCGTCGGCTGGCTGATCGTCGAGGATCTGGCTATGGTGCTGGCGCTGGTGCTATTGCCGGCGCTCGCCGGCGTGCTTGGCGGGCAGCCGCAGGTCGACGACCATGCGAGCCTGCTTTCGCTGCCCGCCAGCTACGGCATTTGGGGCGTGGTCGGCGTCACGCTTGCCAAGGTCGCCGCCTTCGTCGTCGTCATGCTGGTGGTCGGCCGCAGGGTCATTCCGTGGATCCTGCATTACGTCGCCCACACCGGCTCCCGGGAGTTGTTCCGACTCGCGGTGCTGGCCATTGCGCTCGGCGTCGCCTTCGGCGCGGCGAAGCTGTTCGGCGTCTCGCTGGCGCTCGGCGCCTTTTTCGCCGGCATGATCATGAGCGAATCCGAGCTCAGCCACCGCGCGGCGGAAGAATCGCTGCCGCTGCGCGACGCCTTCTCGGTGCTGTTCTTCGTCTCGGTCGGCATGCTGTTCGACCCTTTCAGCCTGATCAGCAACGGCCTGCCGATCCTCGCCACCTTGGCCATCATCATCATCGGCAAGTCGATCGCGGCTTTCGTCATCGTGGTCGCCTTCCGCTATCCGATCGCCACCGCGCTGATGACTTCGGCGAGCCTTGCCCAGATCGGCGAATTTTCCTTCATCCTGGCCGAGCTTGGCGTCGGCCTGAAACTGTTGCCCGAGCAGGGCCGCGACCTGATCCTCGCCGGCGCGATCCTCTCGATCCTGCTCAATCCGCTGATGTTCCTCATTGTCGACTGGATGAAGCCGTGCCTGGAAAGGCGCGCCGGCAAGGCCACGCCGGTCGAAGAGCAAAGGCCGGTCGGCCCGGCGACCGAGCCGGGCCAGGTCGCGTCGCTCCAGGCGGCTCCTGGCAAGGAAGATGGCCCGCCGCCCAAGACCGCGCTTGCCGGCCATTCCATCCTGATCGGCTACGGCCGCGTCGGCAACCTGGTGGGCGCGGCGTTGAAAGAAGCCGCCCTGCCCTTTCTGGTCATCGAGGATGCCGACAAGACGCTGGCCAAGCTGCGTGACGACGGCTTCGAGACCATCGCCGGCAATGCCGCCAATGTGGAGGTCTTCGCAGCGGCCAATCCGGAGGGCGCCAAGCGGCTGATCCTCGCTATCCCCAACGCTTTCGAGGCGGGGCAGGTTGTGCTCAGGGCTCGCGCGGCCAATCCGGCGATCGATGTCATTGCTCGCGCCCATTCCGACGCCGAGGTCGAGCACCTCAAAGGGCTCGGCGCCGACATCGTGATCATGGGCGAGCGCGAGATCGCCCGCGCCATCGTCGAGGTGGTAACCGGCACGGCCACGGATCCGGCCGGGCCTGCCATGGAGATCAACCCGCAGCCCGCTTGATGGAAGTCAGGCCAGGAACGCGGAACCGCCATTCTGCGCGATGTCGCTGAGATATTTCGCCGGCGGCTTGCCCAGCGCCTTCTTGAACATGGTGATGAAGGCGGTGACCGATTCATAGCCGAGATCGCCCGACACCTGCTGCACGCTGGCGCCGGAAGACAGCTCCCTGAGTGCCACGATCAGATGCAGCTGCTGGCGCCAGCGCCCGAAACTTAAGCCCGTCTCCTTCACGACGAGGCGCGCCAGGCTGCTCTCGCTGAGCGCCAGGCGGTCCGCCCACTCCGCCAGCGTGCTGCGATCGGCAGGGTCGTCGGCCAGCGCTTCGGCGATCCGCCGCAACCGCGGCTCGGCCGAGATCGGCAAATGCAATTGCTGCACAGGCATACGCGGCAGTTCGGCGAGCAGCACGCTTCCCAGGAAGTTGCCGCGCGCATCGTCCGGCGCGCAGTCCGACAGTTCGATGATCAGCTCGCGCAGCAGCGGCGAGATCGAAAGCGTGCAGCACCGATCCGGCAGGTCGGCGGCGCCCGGCTCGATATAGACGAAGAAAATCCGGGCATTGACCGTTGCGATGTTGCTGTGTTCCATGCGGCTCGGCACCCACACGCCGCAATGCGGCGGCACCATCCAAAGCCCGCTCGGAATGCGACAGGTGACGCCGCCGCCGAGCGCGAAGACGAGCTGCCCCTTGCGATGCCAATGCTCGCGCACCTCGGCCCTGGTCTCTGTGACATCGACGCCAACGGCGATCGCCGGCGCGGCCACGTCGTCGACGTCAAAATCCAGCCAGGGCCAGCGAAGCGGCTGTCTCATCCTTGATGTCTTTTAGCGATCATCTGGCTTTATCTCTAAATTTTTCAAGCGCGAAAGTCGATAGGCTCCAGCCGTTTCGTCAATCGACTCCCAAAGCCAATTTCGAAAGGAGGGGCCTGTGCTCGCTCTCGCCATTTCTTCCGACAGCCCTACCCGGCTGAAGCTCACCGGAGCCGAGGAGCCAAGCTGCAATGGAAATGAAGCATTGGTGGCTGTTCATGCAACTTCGCTGAATCGTGGTGAGCTGCGCCTGCTCGGCATACGTCCCGACGGCTGGATACCTGGCCAGGACATCATCGGCATTGTCGAGCGCGCGGCCGCCGATGGTTCAGGCCCGGCCGCGGGCACGCGCGTTGCGGCCTTGGTCGACCAGGCCGGCTGGGCTGAACGGGTGGCCGTTCCGACCGATCGTCTCGCCGTCGTGCCGGACGCGGTCAGCTTCGCCGACGCAGCCACGCTTCCCGTGGCGGGTACGACGGCGCTCAGGATGTTGCGCCATGGCGGCGATCTCACCGGACAGCGGGTCTTGATCACCGGCGCGAGCGGCGCGGTCGGCCGCTTCCAGATTCAAATCGCCCGCGAGCAAGGCGCTTCGGTGACAGCGATCGCTTCGGCCCGGCACCACGATGATCTTCGCGAACTGGGCGCCGAGCAGGTCGTCGAGTCGATCGAACTCACCGAGGGAGCGTTTTCATTGATCACCGAGTCGGTCGGCGGGAAAAGCCTCGCCGACGCGATCGAACACGTCGCGCCCGGCGGGACAATCGTTATGTTCGGCTCGAGCAGCGGCGAGCTCACGCCGATCGGATTCCGCCAGTTCGTTCCAGGCCACGAAGGCGCGCGGCTTCAGACCTTCGCCTATTACACGTCCGGTTCAGCCATCGGCGCCGACATCGCCGCGCTGCTCGATCTCGTCGCGGCCGGCAGGCTCGAAACGCGCGTGGCCATGACCGTGCCGTGGACGGACATCGGCCAGGCCCTGGACGCTCTGCGGCAACGCAGCTTCAGCGGCAAGGCTGTTGTCACCATGGCTTGACGTCAGCCAATCACACGTGCTGGCCGCCATTGATGTGGATTTCCGAGCCGGTCACGTAGGACGCCTGGCCCGAACACAGGAAGAAGATGATGTCGGCGACTTCCGAGGTGGCACCGAGGCGCCTGAGCGGGATTGTTTCGACGATCTTGTCGGTGCCGGGCGACAGGATCGCCGTGTCGATCTCGCCCGGCGCGATGGCGTTGACGCGGATGCCATGCGGGCCGAAGTCATGCGCCATCTCGCGCGTCAGCGAGCCGAGCGCCGCCTTGGATGTGGCATAGGCCGTGCCGGCGAAGGGATGCACGCGGGTGCCGGCGATCGAGGTGACGTTGACGATCGAGCCCTTGGCGGCGGCGAGTTCCTTGAACAGACCTCTCGCCAACATGATCGGCGCGAAGAAATTGACCTGGAACACGTCGCGCCAGACATGCATAGGCGTGTCGATCGAATTCATGCGGCTGCCGTCTTTCAGCTTCGGCGAGATGCCGGCATTGTTGACCAGCGCGTGCAGCTGTCCGCCATGCGCCTCCAGCCGGTGACGGATTTCCGAAACGGCGATACCGACATCCTCCTGGTCGGCGAGGTCGACCTTGATGTGGTCCTCGGGACCGGCCGGCCATGGACAGTCCTCGGCAAAGGCCTGGCGCGAGCAGGTGATGACGCGCCAGCCCTCGCGCGAAAAGCGCTTCACCGTTGCATGGCCGATGCCTCGGCTGGCGCCGGTGAGCACGATGGTTTTTCTGCTGTCGGTCTCGGCCATGTCGCGGTCTCCGGCGCGTGATCTAGCCGAATATGGTTACAATGGCGAGAGGCCGCTAGGAGATCGCAAGATCGGCCGGCAATTGCCATTCAATAGCAAGTCGGGCGCGCCGCACGCAGGCCGAGATTGAGAAGAAAAACCAGACCCGACAACGTCCAGAGCACCACTAGAAAAGTTCCCCGCGACCGTCTGGCTAGGCGCGCAATGCCCCAGGCCAACCCGTAAGGCAGCCCAGGATGACGGAGCCGTATATCGCCCCGACTCTTTCCTGATCGAGGTATCGAGGATCGGGGTAATAGAGATATGGCAGGTGTCGAATGGCCACGACACTGACCGTCATCCCGGCCAGCAAGAGCCACTGCCACGTGCTTAGACGCTTGTATCCTATCCCATCAGTCGACTCGGCCGGTTCGCCTGCCATTGTCTAACCGCCGCCCAGAATATCGAGGATCGAGGTCTGGCGCCTTTTCTTCGGACCGCCGACGTCGCCGGGCGGCACCGGATGTCCGACCGATGCGGTGGTGCCGCCATCGCTCGGCATGCCGAAGCCGTCGGCATCGACCGTCTGGGCCGGACGCGCCTGCCGTGCGGGCGCAGGGGCCTGGGCGACGGGCGCCGACTGGCCGACGGCGGCCGGCGGCGCAGGCGGCGGCTGCGTGGCATCCGCCGACGGGATCTCGTCCGGCACGATCGTATCGGACGGCGTCGATTTCCAGGTGCCGGGCAGCGGCCTGACAGGCACGCCCTCATGCGCGGCCACCATGAATTCATGCCAGGCCTGCGCCGGCAAGGCGCCGCCGGTGACCTTCTTCATCGGGCTGCCGTCGTCATTGCCGAACCACACGCCGGTGGTGAGATTGGCGGTGTAGCCGACGAACCAGGCATCGCGCGAATTCTGGCTGGTGCCGGTCTTGCCGGCCGAAGGCCAGTTGAACGCCGCCTTCTTGGCGGTGCCGACCTCGACGGTCCCGGTCATCATCGAGTTCATCATGCCGACGATATCGGCCTTGATGACGCGCGGCGCGCTGCCGGTGCTGCCCTCGTAGAGCACCTTGCCGTTGGCTGTCGTGATGCGCTGGATGAAATGAATATCCGGCTTGTAGCCGCCATTGGCGAAAGGCACATAGGCCGACGTCAATTCCAGCGGCGTCACTTCCGATGTGCCGAGCGCGATCGAGGTGTTGGCCTGCAGGTCCGACTGGATGCCCATGCGATGCGCGGCTTCGACCACCGCGTCGGGCCCGACCTCCATGGTGAGCTGTGCCGCGACCGAATTGAGCGACTTGGCCAGTGCCGTGGCCAGCGTGACCTTGCCGTAATATTTGCCGCCGTAATTGTCGGGTGTCCATTTGCCGATTTTGATCGGCGCGTCGTTGCGGACGCTGTCCGGCGTGCGGCCGGCCTCAAGCGCCGCCATGTAGACGAAGGGCTTGAAGGCCGAGCCAGGCTGGCGGCGCGCTTCCGAGGCGCGGTCGAACTGGCTGGTCGAATAATCATAGCCGCCGACCATGGCGCGCACCGCGCCCGAATCGTCGATCGACACCAGCGCGCCTTGCGTGACGTTGAGCTTCTTGCCGCTCTCATCGATCAGCCGGCGGATCGACTGTTCGGCAATCTTCTGCAGGTTGAGGTCGACGGTGGTGTTGATGACGATGTCGCCGCGCACGTCGCCGACGAGGTCGGGAAGCTCGTCCATCACCGTGTCGGCGACATAGTTCTCAGAGCCGGTCCAGTAGGACGGCGCACGCGTCGCCGGCGCGCTCAGCGCGGTCTTGTATTCCTTGTCGCTGATCTTGCCTGTCTCGCGCATGGCGGCGAGCACGAGCTGCGCCCGCTCCTCGGCCGCTTTGGGATCGCGCGCCGGCGACAGCTTGGACGGCGCCTTGAGCAGACCCGCAAGGAGCGCGGCCTCCGAAAGCGTCACGTCGCGCGCGCTCTTGCCGAAATAGCGCCGCGAGGCCGCCTCGACGCCATAGGCGCCCGAGCCGAAATAGACCCGGTTGAGGTACATTTCGAGGATCTGGTCCTTGCTATGCTTGTGCTCGAGCCAGAGCGCGAGCAGCACTTCCTGCACCTTGCGCTCCAGCGTGCGGTCCGGGGTCAGGAACAGGTTCTTCGCTAGCTGCTGCGTCAGCGTCGAGCCGCCTTGCGAAAAATGCCCGCCAAGCAAATTGGTGACCATGGCGCGCGACAGGCCGATCGGGTCGATGCCGAAATGCGAATAGAAGCGGCGGTCCTCGATGGCGACGACGGCCTCCGGGATATAGGGCGACATTTCGTGCAGGCCGACGGCCTCGCCGCCCGACGCGCCGCGATTGGCGATCAGCGCGCCATCGACCGACACGATCTTGATGTTGGGCGCGCGGTCCGGGACCGACCATGTCGTCGCCGCCGGCATCTTGGCGCCGTAATAGATGACGATGCCCGCCGCCGCGATGCCGCCCCAGATGCACAGCACGAAGCACCAGTAGACCAGCCGGGTGGCAATGCCGAGCAAGCCCCGCCGGTTGCGATCGCGGCCGCGACCGCGTGATTTCGCCTTTGCGGAACTTCCCTTCGCAGCGGATTTACGGGTGCGCGGCACGACGCGATCCTCCTCGCTGACCGAAAAGCCCTCGGAAGATTTCGCGCGCGGCGATCCCTCGAAGCTCGGTTCGATGCGACTGTCCCTGCGGTTCGCCATGCGCTCTTGCTTGTCTGTCCCCGGTGCCGATGGCGTTCGGGTTGCAGAGTAGATGCGGCGGTTTAAAGGCGGGTTAAAGCAGGGTTTATGCAGCCTTTTGAAAACCCTTAGGATTTTCTAGATCCAACGGCATCGCACTATCCTTCGCTGTCGAATCGATCGCCTGCGGGACGCCGTATCATCGCGGGTGGACGGTTGCTCCCGCGGCTTTTGCCAGATAAGGCGCCAGCGCCAGCGCATAGGTTGCCGTGAGATGATGGCTACGGCAAGCCCGCGCAGCCCCTGTATCTCCGGCCGAAATCCCCCGGCGCAATGTCGTCTCGCAAAGCCGGTCTAGCCCCTCACGGCGCCGGTCTCCCGGCTGGCCACCATGGTCAATTCTGCTGGATCGAAATGCCCTTGTCGTCGATCTTGAGCTCGACGCCTTTCGGCCTGGTCTGCTCGCGATAGACATAGATGCCGAGCGCGATGATCGCCGCAACCAGGGCCCCGATGATGAGATAGAGCGTGTTCTGCCTCATTGCGTCCCCTTGTTTCGGTCGAGGCCCGCTTTGAAGCCTGCAGGCAGCCTACTGGTCGCCGTCATCTGATGCTGGGCGCCAGCTCGTCGGATCGACCTTCTTTTGCGTGTCGCTGTCGGTGTAGACCCACCAGCCGCCGTCGCGATACTGGCCGATGGATTCATTGACGACGCCGTCGCTGTCTTTCCACAGGATGGTGACCTTCGAGCCGTCCTTCGGCGCGCTTTCTATCGGTTTGCGCTCTGCCATCTCACTCCCTCCACCAACCGGCCCCAACGTCCTTTCGATGCGCCGGGTTCCGTCAGCTATGCGCGAAGATGTCTTCCTCCGCCCAGCCCATAAGGTCGAGCTTGGCGCGCGTCGGCAGGAAACGGAAGCAGGCGTCCGCCTCCTTGGTGCGGTTCTCGCGCGCCAGGCGCGCGCCCAGCACCTCGTGCAGCCTGTGCAGGTAGAGCACGTCCGAGGCGGCATATTCGAGCTGTTCGGGCGAGAGCGTTTCGGCCGCCCAGTCGGAGGATTGCTGCGCCTTGGACAGGCCGATGCCGAGCAGTTCGCTGCAGAGATCCTTCAACCCGTGACGATCGGTATAGGTGCGGGTGAGCCGCGAGGCGATCTTGGTGCAGAACACCGGCTCGGCCATCACGCCGAAGGTGTGGTAGAGCACGGCGATGTCGAAGCGGCCGTAGTGAAACAGCTTGGTAATGGTGTTGTTTCTCAACAGGCTGGCGAGGTTCGGCGCCTCTTTCTGGCCCGGAGCGATCTGGATGACATCGGCGCTGCCGTCGCCGGGCGAAATCTGCACCACGCAGAGCCGGTCGCGATGCGGGTTGAGCCCCAGCGTCTCCGTGTCGATGGCGACCGCCCCGACACTATAGCGCGACAGGTCAGGCAGATCGTTTTTGTGGAAACGGATATCGGTCATTCTCTTCTCCGGATCGCGGCCGCAATACCGCGCATCGCCTGGGATGCGCCAGCAGGCGGCGCGTTGCGCTGGTCATTCGTCCTCGCCGCGATCCGAAGAAAAATCAACAGAAAGTTGGATTTCAACGTGTCAGCGCGTCGAGGATGCGCGCCCAGGACCGCTGACCCTTGTGGAACGAAGTCAGCTCATATTTCTCGTTCGGCGAATGGATGCGGTCGTCGTCGAGGCCGAAGCCGACCAGCAACGATTCCATGCCGAGATAAGTCTGGAAATCGCCGACCACAGGAATGGAGCCGCCGCCGCCGGTGGTGACCGCCTGCTTCTCCCATTCGTCGGACAGCGCATCCTTGGCCTTGGCCAGGAACGGCGAGTCGTAGGAAAGCTGGATCGCCGGCGAACCGCCATGCGGGTGGAATTCGACCGAGCAGTCGCCGGGAATGCGTTCGCGCACGAAGGCCTGGAAGGCGGCGCGGATCTTCTTCGGATCCTGCTTGTGCACGAGCCGGAACGACACTTTCGCCGAGGCCTCCGCCGCGATCACCGTCTTGAAGCCCTTGCCGGTATAGCCGCCGATGATGCCGTTGAATTCCGCGGTCGGCCGCGCCCAGGTGAGCTCGAGCACCGAGCGCCCCTTTTCGCCGGCGGGAATGGAGAGGCCGACCGGTCCGAGGAAGGTCTCGGCCGTCTCGCCAAGTCCCTCCCAGGATTTCAGCACCTGCGAAGGCGTCTCCTCGACGCCGTCATAGAAGCCCGGAATGGTGACGCGGCCGTCCTTGTCGTGAACGTCGGCCAGCACTTTGGCCAGGATGCGGATCGGATTGGCGGCCGGGCCGCCATAGAGGCCCGAATGCAGGTCGCGGTTGGCCGCCTTGACGGTGACCTCCTCGCCGACCATGCCGCGCAGCGACACGCAGATCGACGGCGTCTCGCGGTTCCACATGCTGGTGTCGCAGACCAGCGCGAAATCCGCCTTCAGCTCGGCCGCGTTGGCTTCCAGGAATGGCTTGAGCGACGGCGAGCCGGATTCCTCCTCGCCTTCGAACAGGATGGTGACGCGGCAGGGCAGGTTGCCATGCACCTGCTTCCACGCGCGGCAGGCCTCAACGAAGGTCATCAGCTGGCCCTTGTCGTCGGCCGAGCCGCGGCCGGTGATCACCTTGCGGCCGGGCTCGATCTCCTTGATCGAAGGCGCGAACGGATCGGTTTCCCACAATTCGATCGGATCGACGGGCTGTACATCGTAGTGGCCGTAGAACAGCACATGCGGCGCGCCCGCCGGTCCCTCGTGATGCGCCACCACCATCGGGTGTCCGGGCGTCCCGCGCACACTCGCGTCGAAGCCGATCAGCTTGAGCTCGGCGACTAGCCATTCGGCACCCTTGCGGCAGTCGGCGGCAAAGGCCGGATCGGTGGAAATCGACTTGATAGCGAGCAGGCCGAACAGCCGCTCCAGGCTCTGGTCGAGATTCTGATCGAGACGCTCAAGGACGGGGGCAATTCTGGACATGCGGGAGCCTTTCAAGTTTTCGGCAGACCCTAATGGGCCGCGCCGAAAACGAAAAGCCCGCGATCGTTAGACCAGGATGCGATCGCTGTCGCCAAATAAAAGAAGACCGCCGTGGTGGAGGGGGAACCACGGCGGTCTCTACTCGAAACGTTGCGGCAGCCCGGAGAGGGGGGATAGGCTGCCGCAGTTTGCCCGGGATAGGCGGGGGACGGGCCTTACTCCGGACTTCGGCGAAAAACTGCCGATGACGTGTATTTGGGTCTGTGAACATGGCGATTCAAGGGCACGAAAATTACACTTTTGTAACATGCCCGTGAGCGACAAATTTCCGGGCTAAATTTCCAGCCGGACAGGATCTGTCAGGGGTGTTGCCCGAACCGGTGGGTTCCCCAGCCTTTGGCATGGACCGCGGAGCCCGGCCGCGCTATCCCTGCCGGCATGAAAAAAGGCGATCACCTCTTCCTCGTCGACGGCTCGGGCTACATTTTCCGCGCCTACCACGCGCTGCCGCCACTCAACCGCAAGTCCGACGGCCTGCCGACCAGCGCCGTGCTCGGTTTCTGCAACATGGTATGGAAGCTGATGCAGGACGCCCGCAACACCGATGTCGGCGTGGTGCCGACGCATTTCGCCGTCATCTTCGATTATTCGTCGAAAACCTTCCGCAGCGATCTCTACCCCGAATACAAGGCCAACCGCTCTGCGCCGCCGGAAGACCTGATCCCGCAATTCGGCCTGATCCGCCAGGCGACCGCGGCCTTCAATGTCCCTTGCATAGAGACGGAGGGTTTTGAAGCCGACGACATCATCGCCACTTATTGCCGGCTGGCTTGCGAAGCCGGCGCCGACACCACCATCATCTCTTCCGACAAGGATCTGATGCAGCTGGTCGGTCCGACCGTCGGCATGTACGACCCGATGAAGGATCGCCAGATCGGCATTCCCGAGGTGATCGAGAAATGGGGCGTGCCGCCGGAAAAGATGATCGACCTTCAGGCGCTCACCGGCGATTCGGTTGACAACGTGCCAGGCGTGCCGGGCATCGGCCCGAAGACCGCGGCGCAATTGCTCGAACAGTTCGGCGACCTTGACGGGCTGCTGGCGCGCGCTTCCGAGATCAAGCAGGAGAAACGGCGCGAGACCATCATCGCCAACGCCGACAAGGCGCGCATCTCGCGCCAACTGGTGACGCTCAAGAACGACGTGCCGCTGAAGGAAGGCCTGGACGACCTTGTCCTGCATGCGCCGGATGGCCCGAAGCTGATCGGGTTCCTGAAGACGATGGAGTTCACCACGCTGACCCGACGCGTCGCCGAAGCGACCGGAACGGACATTGGCGACGTCCAGGCCTCAGCCGTGACCATCGAGCGCGCCGATACCGCGCATGGCCCCGATGTCGGCGCCGGCGCGCCGCCGGCGCCAAGGCCGACCGCCGCGTCGAGCGAGGCCGCAAAGCCGGCTGCGCCGGTCAGGGGCGAGGACGCGCCGCCGCAAGGCGATACCCCGTCGCTCCTCTCGGCGCTGCGGCTGGAACAGGCGTCGGCGCGCAAGATCGACACGTCGGCCTATGCACCCATCCGCGACACGGCCGCGCTCGAGGCCTGGATAGCCGAAGCCCGCGACGCCGGCATCCTTGCTTTCGACGCCGAGACCACCTCGTCCGACCCGATGCAGGCCGATCTCATCGGCCTGTCCATGGCGCTCGCGCCGGGCCGCGCCACCTATGTGCCGCTCGCCCACAAGAGCGGCAATGGCGACCTGCTCGGCGGCGGCCTTGTGGAGAACCAGATCCCGGTCCGCAAGGCGCTGGCGCTGCTCAAGCCGCTGCTTGAGGACCGATCGGTCCTCAAGATCGTGCAGGACATGAAATACGATATCGTCGTGATGAGCCGGCACGGCATCGAGGTCACTCCGTTCGACGACACGATGCTGATCTCCTACGTGCTCGATGCAGGCACCTCCGGCGGTCACGATCTCGCTTCGCTGTCGGAAAAATGGCTGGGCCACGCGCCGGCTACGAAAAAGGAGCTTGCAGGCTCGGGCAAGAGCGCCATCGGCTTCGATCAGGTCGATATCGAGCGCGCGACCGCCTATGCCGGCGAGCAGGCCGACCTGGCCCTCCGGCTCTGGCAGGTGCTGAAGCCGAGGCTTGCCGCCAAGGGCCTCGTTTCCGTTTATGAGCGGCTGGAAAGGCCGCTGGTGCCCGTGCTTGCGCGCATGGAGCAGCGCGGCATCTCCGTCGACCGCCAGATCCTGTCGCGATTGTCGGGGGAACTGGCGCAGGGTGCTGCCCGCGTCGAGGAGGAAATCTACGGGATTGTCGGCGAGCGCATCAACATCGGTTCGCCAAAGCAGCTCGGCGACATATTGTTCGGCAAGATGGGCCTGCCGGGCGGCTCCAAGACCAAGACCGGCCAATGGTCGACCTCGGCGCAACTGCTGGAAGATCTCGCCGCCGAAGGCCACGAGCTGCCGCGCAAGATCGTCGACTGGCGCCAGCTCACCAAGCTGAAATCGACCTATACCGACGCGCTGCCCGGCTTCATCAACCCGGGCACCAACCGCGTGCACACCTCATATGCGCTGGCAGCGACCACCACCGGGCGGCTGTCGTCCTCCGATCCCAATCTGCAGAACATCCCGGTGCGCACGGCCGAAGGGCGCAAGATCAGGACCGCCTTCATCGCCGAAAAGGGCCACAAGCTGGTCTCGGCCGACTACAGCCAGATCGAGCTGCGCGTGCTTGCCCATGTGGCCGAAATCCCGCAGCTCAAGCAGGCCTTCGCCGACGGCGCCGACATCCACGCTATCACCGCGTCGGAAATGTTCAACGTGCCAGTCGAGGGCATGCCTTCGGAAGTGCGCCGGCGCGCCAAGGCGATCAATTTCGGCATCATCTACGGCATCTCGGCCTTCGGTCTCGCCAACCAGCTGTCGATCCCGCGCGAGGAGGCGGGCGCCTATATCAAGCGCTATTTCGAGCGCTTCCCGGGCATCCGCGACTATATCGAGGAGACCAAGGCTTATGCGCGGGAGAACGGCTTCGTCGAGACCATCTTCGGCCGCCGCATCCATTATCCGGAGATACGATCCTCCAATCCGTCGATCCGCGCCTTCAATGAGCGCGCCTCGATCAACGCCAGGCTCCAGGGCACCGCCGCCGACATCATCCGCCGCGCCATGGTGCATATGGAAGAAGCGCTGGAGAAGGCGAAGCTGTCGGCCCGCATGCTGTTGCAGGTGCATGACGAGCTGATCTTCGAAACGGTGGAAGCAGAGGTCGAGGCGACGATCCCCGTGGTGCGCAAGGTGATGGAGAACGCGCCGATGCCGGCCGTCTCGATGTCGGTACCGCTGCATGTCGACGCCCGCGCCGCCAACAACTGGGACGAGGCGCATTAGGCGCTACCCCACGCTGTAAGAGCGTCGAGATTCAGGTCAGGTCGAGTCGAAAGTGGTGGGTCCCGACAACCGGAGCGGAGCGTACTAAAATACGTGAGCACCGGAAGCGCAGGGAGCCGCCATTTGCAGGCCGACCTCACCTGAATATCAGCGTTCTTACGCCGCTTCGGCCCTACACTTTGCGCAAACACCGCGAAACTCGATCACCGCCTTCTTGGCAGCGAATCCCGTCGAGCGCACCCATTCGTCCAGCCGGTGGTCCACATCATGGTCGGACATCTCGGTCACCTGGCCGCAATTGTCGCAGATGGCGAAGGCCGTCATCGAATGGCTGTGGTCGTGCGGCTCGGCGCAGGCGACAAAGGAGTTGAGGCTTTCGAGCCGATGCACAAAGCCGGACTTCACCAGCGTATCGAGCGCCCGGTAGACCTGCAGCGGCGCGCGGAAGCCGCGCTCGCGCAGCTGGTCGAGCAGCGTATAGGCGCTGAGCGGCCCGCTTGACGCCTCGAGCTTCTCGAGCACGCAGAGCTGGTTCTTGGTCAGCGCATCTCTTGCCGTCATCTTGTTCGCCCAATCGACGTCCGCACGCGATCTCGCATACGCACGACCTCAATTTCCCTGAGATAGCGACGAACGAACGATTTTGCCACCGTTTCCGCTGCGCCTCCCTTTAGGCACGGGCGGACCGAAATGGCTCACCGGCCAATCGCTACTTGCGCGGCGGTCCCTTGCGTTCGGCCGAAGCCGCCCAGAGGTTGATGTCGGACTCGCGCGCGTAAGTGTCGATCTCGGCGAGCTCGGCATCGGAGAACTCGAGCGCCTTGAGCGCGCCGACGCAATCCTCGACCTGTTCCGGCCGGCTGGCGCCGATCAGCGCCGTGGTCACCCGGCCTTTGCGCAGCACCCAGGCCAGCGCCATCTGCGCCAGTGTCTGGCCGCGCCGTGCGGCAATGGCGTTGAGCGCCCTGATGTTGGCGATCGACTTGTCGTTGATGAAGGCCGCTCGCAAAGACTTGCCCTGGCTGGCGCGGCTGCCTTCTGGGATGCCACCGAGATATTTGTCGGTCAGCATGCCTTGCGCCAGCGGCGAGAACACGATCGAGCCGATGCCCTGCCCCTCCAGCGTGTCGAGCAGCCCGTCTTCCTCGACCCAGCGGTTGAGCATGGAATAGCTCGGCTGATGGATCAGGCAGGGCGTGCCGAGCCGCCTTAATATGTCGGCTGCTTCCCGCGTGCGCTGCGAATTGTAAGACGAGATGCCGACATAGAGCGCCTTGCCCGAGCGCACCGCATGGTCGAGCGCGCCCATGGTTTCCTCCAGCGGCGTCTCCGGATCGAAACGGTGCGAATAGAAGATGTCGACATAGTCGAGCCCCATGCGCTTGAGGCTCTGGTCGAGGCTGGCCAGCACATATTTGCGGCTGCCCCATTCGCCGTACGGGCCAGCACATCTCGTAGCCGGCCTTGGTCGAGATGATCAGCTCGTCGCGATAGGCGGCGAAATCGCTGCGCAGGATCTCGCCGAACGCGGTTTCCGCCGAGCCGGGCGGCGGGCCGTAATTGTTGGCGAGGTCGAAATGCGTGATGCCGAGGTCGAAGGCCTTGCGCACGATCGCCTGCTTAGTCCGGTGCGGCGTGTCGTTGCCGAAATTGTGCCACAGCCCGAGCGAGATCGCCGGCAGCTTCAGGCCGGAGCGCCCGCAGCGGTTATAGATCATCTTCTCGTAGCGGTTCTCGGCGGCGACATAGGGCATGGGAATCCTCGGGATTGAAACAGCGCGGCGATCACCGCCAACCTGAATTGAATCGATGCTTGCCCCTAACCTTTTACCCTCTCCCCGCCGAAACGGGGAGAGGGGTTGCCACCTAAAGCGCGTCGCGATCTTTCAGATCGCTCCCTGCGCTTTAGGCTTTTGATTTGCGCATGTCGTTGCCCCGAAACCGGTTCCCACTTTCGGGAGACATGCTTTAGTTTTTCTTGGCCAGCAGCGCCTTCGCGTCCTTGACGCCGAGTGCGGCCGGCCGTTCGCAGGTCGTCTGCATAGCGACATATTTGCCGCTCTCGCCGGAGCGCAGGATGCCGGTCATCACGTCGACAGCGTGCAGCGCCAGCTCCATCGAGCAGCGATGCGGCCGCCCTTCGGCGATCGCGATTGCCATGTCGGCCAAGCCTGCGGTGCGATAGTTCGCCATCATGCCTTGGCTGTGCATCTCGTTCGGCACGCCGAACGGATGGTTCCATTTGGGCAGTTTCTTCACCGGCTTGGCGCCGTCCGTGAAGCGCACCTCGCCGCCGAAGAAATTCGGGTCCGGCACGAAGACGGTGCCCAATTCGCCGTAGAGCTCCATCGGCGCGTGCCCATGGCTCCAGACGTCCCAGGAGGTGTTGAGCGTGATCACCGCACCATTCGCGAATTCGAGCAGCGCATGGATTGTGGTCGGCGTGTTCACCGGGATCTTTTCGCCCGCGCGCGGCTTCGATGAGATCGTCCGCTCTTTGGCCGGCGTCGTCGCGAAGGCCGCCACCTGTTTTACCGGTCCGATCAGTTGGATCAGGTTGGTGACATAATACGGTCCGATGTCGAGCACCGGACCGGCGCCCGGCTGGAAGAAGAAATCCGGATTGGGGTGCCAGTGCTCCATGCCATGGCCCATCACATGGCAGGTGCCGCTGGTGATCGCGCCGAGCTTGCCGCTGTCGATGAGATCGCGGACCAGCTGATGCGCGCCGCCGAGGAAAGTATCCGGCGCCGAGCCGATGCGCAGGCCCTTCTTCTCGGCCCGCTTCTTCAGGTCCAGCCCTTCCTCGATCGACAGCACGAACGGCTTTTCCGAATAGACATGCTTGCCGGCGTCGAGCACCGCCTTCGACACTTCATAGTGCACCGCCGGGATCGTCAGGTTGACGATGATATCGATCTCTTCGTCCCTGAGCAGGTCGTTGACCGTCTCGGCGCGCAGCTTGAACTCCTTCGCCCGCGCCTTCGCGGCCTCCATGTTGATGTCCGCGCAGGCGCGCATCTTGATGCCGCGGAACAGCGGCGCCAGCGAGAAATACGCCTTCGAGATGTTGCCGCAGCCGATGACGCCGACGCCAAGCTTCTTTGCCATTTTCGATTACTCCTGCCAGCTCTTGGCTGCCGCGATCGAGCGGCGGGCATAGCGCTCGATGTCATTGGGGTTGTCCTGTTCCATGATGAAGTACTGAGCCGCGCTCTTGGCGCGCAATGTCTTGAACAGGCCCGCCCAGTCGATCGTGCCGTGACCGACATCGGACCAGCCGTCCTCGTCGAGCCCCTCGCCCGGCTTGGCTATATCCTTGACGTGGACGGCGCTGATGCGCCTGCCGTGTTTTTCGATCCAGGGCAGCGGATCGGCGCCGCCGCGGATCACCCAGGCCACGTCCATTTCCCAGCCGATGTCGGGCGCCGCGGACAGGATGTGGTCCTGCGGCAGCGAGCCGTCGGCAAGCGCCTTGAACTCGAAATCATGGTTGTGCCAGGCAAAACCGTAGCCGGCCTTTTTCGCCACCTCGCCAACCTTGGCCAAGCGCTCGCCGAAGCCGCGCCAGCCGGCGGCGTCGGACGGGCGCTGATCGGGCATCAGATAGGGGCAGATCAGCAGCGTTATGCCGAGCGCGTCGGCGATGTTGCGCACACCGTCGAAATCGTTCTCCAGCGCATCTATCGAGAAATGCCCGGTGGGCATCGCAAGCCCGTTCTTGTCGAGCTCGGCGCGGAACGCCTTCGGGTCGTCATAGACGCCGCCGAAGCCCTCGACTTGGGCATAGCCGAGTTGCCCAAGCATTTTGACCACGCCGTTCCATGGCTGGAAATTGCGGGCGCTGTAGAGTTGGAATGACCAGTTCATCTGTCCTGTCCGTTCATTGGCTTGGGAGGTTAAAGGCGGTTGCCGGTTTGAGCGTCGAAGAGCGAGGCGCGCATCGGATCGAAACCGACGGTCACCGCCTCATCATTCCCGGGCGTACGCTCCGAGGTAACCCGGACGCTGAATTTCTGTTGGGCGAGCTGCAGCCAGACCAGCGTGTCGGAGCCCATCGGTTCCACCACTTCGACTTTGCTGGCCGCCGAGAACGGCCAGCCGGCGCCGCTGTTCAGACTCACATGTTCGGGCCTGATGCCGAACACGGCTGGTCCGGGTTCGGGCTGCCGATCGAAATTATAGGTACTGAGTGGAATCTTCAGACCATGGGCGAGAAAATGCCAGCCGCCATCCGCGTTTTCCAAATGGCCGTCGACAAAGTTCATCGCCGGCGAGCCGAGGAAGCCGGCGACGAAGCGATTGACCGGACGGTTGTAGATCGTCTGCGGCGCGTCCAGCTGCTGTATCACGCCGCCCTTCATCACCGCGATGCGGTCGGCCAGGGTCATCGCCTCGATCTGGTCGTGGGTGACGTAGATCATGGTGTTCTGAAGCCTGCGGTGCAGAAGTTTGATCTCCACGCGCAGCTCCGAACGCAGCTTGGCATCGAGATTGGAAAGCGGCTCGTCGAACAGGAAGACGTCGACGTCGCGCACTAGCGCGCGCCCGATCGCCACGCGCTGGCGCTGGCCGCCGGACAGCGCGGAGGGCTTCCTCTGCAACAGCGGCTCGATTTGCAGGATCTCGGCGGCGCGTGCGATGCGCTTGGCGATCTCGTCCTTCGGCACGCCTGCGACGCGCAGGCCGAAAGAGAGGTTCCTCTCCACCGTCATCTGCGGATAGAGCGCATAGGACTGGAACACCATGCCGATGCCGCGGTCCTTCGGCTCTTCCCAGGTGACGTTCTTGCCTTTGATGAAGATGCGGCCTTCCGAAATGTCGAGCAGTCCGGCGATGCAGTTGAGCAAGGTCGACTTGCCGCAGCCGGAGGGGCCGAGCAGCACGATGAATTCGCCGTTGGCGACATCCAGGTTGAGCGTCTGCAGCACCGAGACGGCGCCGAAATTGAGCGACAGGTCCTGGATCGAAACGCTGGGATTGGCGCTTTCAGCTGCCATCATCATCCTTTCACCGCGCCGGCGGCGATGCCGCGCACGAAGAGCTTGCCGGAAACGAAATAGACGATGAGCGGAACGAGGCCGGTGAGGATGGTCGCCGCCATGTTGACGTTGTATTCCTTCACACCCTGGACCGAATTGACGATGTTGTTGAGCTGCACCGTCATCGGATAGGTGTCGGGTCGCGTGTAGACGACGCCGAACAGGAAATCATTCCAGATGCCGGTCACCTGCAGGATGATGGCGACGACGAAGATCGGCAGCGACATCGGCAGCATGATGCGCAGATAGATGCCCCAGAAGCCTGCGCCATCGACGCGCGCGGCGCGGAACAGCTCCTCCGGCATCGAGGTGAAATAGTTGCGGAACAAGAGCGTCAGGATCGGCATGCCGAAGATCGAATGCACGATCACCAGCCCGGTCAGCGTGCCGTATATGCCGATCTCGCGCAGGATAATCACGATCGGATAGATCATCACCTGATAGGGAATAAAGGCGCCGACGATCAGGATGATGAAGAAGGTGTCGGCGCCCTTGAACCGCCAGTTGGCCAAGGCATAGCCGTTCACCGAGGCGATCGCGATCGACAGGATCACCGATGGCACGGTGATACGCACCGAATTCCAGAAGCCGCGCGAGAGCCCGTCGCAGTTGAGGCCGGTACAGGCGGTCGCCCAGGCTTTCACCCAGGGTTCGAAGGTGATCTCCACCGGCGGCGAGAAGATGTTGCCAAGCCGGATTTCCGGCATGCCCTTCAGCGACGTGACGATCATCACGTAGAGTGGCAAGAGGTAATAGAGCGCCACGACGATCAGCGTGCCGTAGAGAAAGATGTTGCGGCGCGACAGCACATGCCGAGGCTTCGGACCGCTCGGGCCGGCGGCATTGCGCTTGAGCGCTTCCGCACCGGTGGACAGAGAGGCGCCGTCAGCCACGCTTCTTGCCTCCGAATTCGAGGTAGGCCCATGGCACGATGACGATCACCACCGACAACAGCATCATGGTCGAGGCGGCGAAACCCTGGCCGAGATTCTGCGCGAAGAACATGTAGTCATAGACATATTTCGCCGGCACTTCCGAGGCGATGCCTGGGCCGCCGCTGGTCTGCGCCACGACCAGGTCATAGACCTTGACGATGCCGGCCGCGATGATCACCAGCGTGGTGATGAAGACCGGCCGCATCATCGGGATGACGATGAAGAGATACGTCTTCCACATAGGTATCCCGTCCACCCTTGCCGCCTTCCAGATATCTTCGTCGATGCCGCGCAGGCCGGCGAGCATCAGGCACATGACCAGACCCGTGCCCTGCCAGAGCGCCGCGATCGAGATGCCGTAGATGACGAGGCTGGAATTATAAAGCGGGTCGAAGCTGAAGCTCGTCCAGCCGAGGTCGCGCACGACGCGCTGCACCCCGAAATCCGGATTGAGCAGCCATTGCCAGACCAGCCCGGTGACGATGAAGGACAGCGCGAAGGGATAGAGGAAAATGGTGCGAAAGGTATCCTCGAAGCGGATCTTCTGGTCGAGAAGGGCTGCAAGCAGGAAGCCGATGACCAGCGAGAACACCAGCGAAATCGCGCCATAGATCAAGAGGTTCTCGATCGACACCAGCCAGCGCGACGTCGACCAGAGCCGGTGATACTGGTCGAGCCCGACGAAGTTGAGCCGCGGCAAAAGCTTCGAATTGGTGAAGGAATAGAGCACCGTCCAGGCCGTGCCGCCGACGAACACCACAAGCGCCGTCAGGATCATCGGGATCGATGCGACCTTGGCATTCAGGTTGCGGAAAAGCTTACTGGGGCGTTTGCTGCTGCTCATCTCGGCCGGCTGGGCAATGAGGACATCGAGCTTCCGACCCCCGATAGGCTGGGGCCGGAAGCCGGCGGGGGCGCCGGTCGTCAATCCGCCGAGGCGATGATGTCGGCGAAGCGCTTCTGCGCCTCTTCGAGCGTCATGTCGGGCTTGGCGAAGAATTCGGAGAACAGGTCCTCCTTCTGCTTCTGGGTGTCCTGCGAAAGCAGCTGGTCCGTCCACGGCATAACCGCGCCCTTGGCGAGGATGGCGAGACCCTTCTTCATGCAGTCGTTCGCCGTGTTGAGGTCGACGTCGCCGCGCACCGGCAGCGAGCCCTTCTTGAGATTGAAGGCGACCTGGGTCTTAGGATCGAGCAGCGTCTCCGCCAGCACCACCTGCGCCTTGGACTTCGCTTCGTCCTTGAGCAGCGGGAAGTAGAAGGCGTCGCCGCCGGTGGCGATGACTTCGTTGAGCCCAAGGCCGGGCAGGCAGGTATAGTCCTTGCCGGCGGTCTTGCCGGCGACCTGGAACTCGCCTTGGGCCCAGTCGCCCATGATCTGGCCGGCGGCCTTGCCGGTGATGACCAGGTTGGTGGCCTGATTCCAGTCCTGCACATTGGTGTTCTTGGCCATCTTGCGGGCGTCGTCGGCGGCCTTGAACACCTTGGCGATCTCGGGGCCGGCGGCAAACTTGGCGTCCTTGTCCTTGTAGACCTTGAGGAACGTGTCCGTGCCCCCGGTCGCGGCCATCAGCACGTCGAAGGCGCCCGAGGCTTGCCAGGCCTGTCCGCCGACCGCGAGCGGAATGATGCCCGCCTTTTCCAGCGCCGGCGCATCCGCCACGAATTCATTCCAGTCCTTCGGCACAGGCAGGCCGGCCTTCTGGAAGGCCTCGTTGGACAGCCACAGCCACTGCCAGGAATGGATATTGACCGGCACGCAATAGATCTTGCCGTCGATGGTGCAACTATCGAGCAGGCTCTTCGGCCGCACGATCTCCGTCCACTTGTCCTTGGTGGCGATATCGGTGAGGTCGCGCATCAGCCCGGCCTGCACCAGTTCCTCCGCCTGGCGGCCGTGGTTGAACTGGGTGGCGCCCATTGGATCGCCGCCGGTGATGCGGCTGATCATGATCGGCCGCGCCGTGCCGCCGGAGCCTGCAATGGCGCCGTCGACCCAGTGGTTGCCCGTCGCGTCGAATGCCTTGGCAAGCTCGGCCACCGCTGCCGCCTCGCCGCCGGAAGTCCACCAATGGGTGACTTCCAGGTCGGTCGCGGCCGCCGGACCGGCGAAATTGAGCGCAACTGTCGCGGCAAGGGCAGCAGTCAGGAATTTGTATCGCATTTCGGCTCCTCCCAGAATCTGAAACGTTACAGATTTTCGATACGGCAAATGATCCGCCTAGGCAACCCCTCGCCTTGAGGTCGGC
The DNA here is from genome assembly GCF_020165075.1 of Mesorhizobium sp. CA4. Taxonomy (NCBI): domain Bacteria; kingdom Pseudomonadati; phylum Pseudomonadota; class Alphaproteobacteria; order Hyphomicrobiales; family Phyllobacteriaceae; genus Mesorhizobium; species Mesorhizobium sp. CA4. The sequence goes on along the minus strand of NZ_JAIUHK010000016.1, from coordinate 26,175 downwards.
CAAGATTTTTTCGCGACGCGAACAAAATCTTTCTCCCGAGGCGGCAACGCCGGTATCAGATTAGTTGATTGGTGCCAAAAGCAGGCCCAGACCGATATTTCTTTGTGATTCCAGCGACTTTCGGCTCCTCTCCGCATCCGCGATGCCGGCGGCGCGACCTTGCCGGTTGATCACGAAGATTGGCAATCTGTAACGTTTCAGTATATTGAGCCGAGCCGCAAACTGAAGGTCGCGCAAATGTCACCGCCGCACGATTGCCGGTCGGCCCCGCGACTGCTATGCGCCTGACGGGCGGGACGATGGATAGACGGATAACGAAGAAGGGCGACGACGACACGTCGGGCAAGGAACGGCCGACGCTGAAGACGCTTGCCTTCATGACCGGGCTGGGCGTCACGACGGTCTCGCGCGCGCTGAAGGATGCGCCCGAGATCGGCGCCGAGACCAGGCGTCGCGTCCAGCTCGTCGCCAAGCAGATCGGCTATCGCCCCAACCGCGCCGGCGTACGTTTGCGGACCGGCAAGACCAACGTCATCTCGCTCGTGCTGAACACCGAGCACGAGCTGATGAGCTTCGTCTCGGACATCATCTACGGCGTCACCGAGGTGATCGCAGACACGCCCTACCATCTGATCGTCACGCCCTATTCGCGCTCGCAGGACCCGCTGGACCCGGTGCGCTATCTGGTCGAGACGGGCTCGGCCGATGGCGTCATCATCTCACGCACCCAACCCAACGATCCGCGGGCGCGCTATATGCTGGAGCGCGGCATTCCCTTCGCCACGCATGGCCGCACCGACATGGGGCTGGTGCATCCCTATCACGACTTCGACAATTACACCTTTGCCGGCGAAGCCGTGCGCTATCTCGCCGGCAGGGGCCGCAACCGGCTTGCGCTTGTGACGCCGCCGGTTGGCCTCACCTATTACGGCCATACGATCGCCGGCTTTGCCGATGCGCTGAGCGAGGTGGGCGCCAGCGAAGTGCCGTTCAACACCGTCTCCATCGACCAGTCGATCGAGCAGATCAGGATGCGCACAGCGCAATTGATGCGGCGCAAGGACCGGCCGGACGGCTTCGTCAGCAGCGCTGCCGCCGCGACGCTCGCCATCGTGGCCGGCATCGAGGACGCCGGGCTGAAGCTAGGCCGTGACGTCGACGTGGTGTCGAAACAATCGTCGGAGCTGCTGCATCTGTTCCGGCGAGAGCTGCTCGTCGTCAACGAGAATTTCCGGCTGGCCGGCTCCGAACTCGCCCGCGCGGTGCTCGGCTGGATCGGCGGCGCCGACCCCGGCTCGCTGCAATCTCTCAGTACGCCGAGCGAGGTTTTGCCCTATCGCGGTTGATTGGCGCGACTTGAGGGGCAGGTCAGGCCGAGTCGAAAATGGTGGCTTCCGAGAACCGGAGCGGAGCGTACTTAAAGTACGTGAGCACCGGAAGCGCAGGAAGCCGCCATTTGCAGGCCGGCCTCACCTGGCCCTAGGCGGCCCCACTGCCCCATGGGCCATGAAACGCCCCCTCTTCCCCGACGCGCTCGAAGCCGTGCGCGCCGAAGAAGTCGCGCTGCGCCTGGATCAGGTTCGAGGTGCCGCGTCCTTGGCGGTAGCTGTCGAAATAGGCGAGCGCCGACGACAGCGCCGGCACCGGCGAGCCGGCTTCGGAGGCGCGCGCCACGATGCGCCTCAGCGACGGATGCGCCTCCTTCATCATGGCAATGAAGGCCGGCGCCATCAGCAGATTGGTGGAAGCGCTGCCTGAACCGAACGCCTCGGCCATCGTGTCCAGCATCTGCGAGCGGATGATGCAGCCGGCGCGCCAGATCCTGGCGATGGTCGGCATCGGCAAGTTCCAGTTGAATTCCTTGGAGGCGCCGCTCATCACCGCGAAGCCTTGCGCGTAAGCCGCGATCTTGCCGGCGAACAAGGCGAGCTCCAGGTCCTTGAGCAGCGCGCCCCTGTCGCCGGAAATCTTTTCGACGCCGATATTGCCATAGGCCTTTTCCGCCGCCTGCCGCTCATTCTTGATCGACGACAGCACGCGCGCCGCGACCGCCGCCTCGATCGCCGTCGCCGGAATGCCGAGCTGCTGCGCTTCGATGACCGACCATTTGCCGGTGCCCTTCTGCCCGGCGCGGTCGAGGATAATGTCGGCAACCGGCTTACCGGTCTTGGGATCGTCGGCGGCGAGAACTTTTGCGGTGATCTCGATCAGGTAGGAGTTGAGCCGGCCCTTGTTCCATTCTTCGAAGACCTTGCCGATCTCCTTCGGCGCCATGCCCAGGCCGTCGCGCAAGATGCCGTAGATCTCGGCGATCATCTGCATGTCGGCATATTCGATGCCGTTGTGGATGGTCTTGACGAAATGGCCGGCGCCGTCGGTGCCGAGCCAGGCGGCGCAGGGCTCGTCCTTGAACTTGGCCGAGATCGCGGTCAGCACCTTCTCGACCCGCTTCCAGGACTCTTCGGTGCCGCCGACCATGATCGACGGACCGTGGCGCGCGCCCTCCTCGCCCCCCGACACGCCCATGCCGATGAAGGTCAGGCCCGAGCCGGACAGCTCCGAGAAGCGCCGCATCGTATCGCGGAAATTGGCGTTGCCGGCATCGATGACGATGTCGTTGTCGGAAAGCACGCCGCGCAGCGCCGCGATCTGCTCGTCGACCGGCTTGCCGGCCAGCACCATGATGATGATCGGCCGCGGCGGGCGGATCGCCGCGGCGAGTTCCTCCAGGCTGTAGCAGGCAACGACCATGTCCTTCAGCGAACCGGCGCTCTCGACGAACGCATCGATGCGCGACGGTGTGCGGTTGAAGACGGCAATGCGATGCCCATGCTCGGCGATGTTGAGCGCTAGGTTGGAACCCATCGTGCCAAGGCCGATCAGGCCGATTTCGGCTTTTTCCATCGTTTCTTCCCTGCGTTCGGATGCTTATTATGGGTTGCGTCCTGGAGAACGCCTTTCCCAGATGAATGACGGGCCTTGGCGGCTGCGTCAACCGTCTCGCAGGCCGGCCTCACCTGAATATCACTCACCGCGGATATCGATCGGCGCCTCGATCTTCACCATCTCGAAGTCCGAAACGAGGATATCGAGCCGGGCGTTCCAGCGGCCGGGGAGCGGGATAGCGAGATTGTCGATACGCCAGGTGCCGTCGCCGGGTTTTCTCGCCGGCCGCTTGATCGGCTCGATGCCGGAATCCGGCTTCGACAGCACCAGCGTCACCGCCTTGGCGTCGAGAGGCCCGAAATCGCCGGTCATGATCATAATCGAAGCGGCGACCTCGCCGGCATGGCCTGGCGTGATGCTGAGATCGGCCATCGCCTTCAGCGCATGGACGTGGATCGACACCGGCTGCGCGGCGGCAATCGCCAGCGCGCGCGGCGGCGGGGTGAAGCGCCAGCCGTCGGCGACGCCGAAGATGGCGAGCACGATCAGCATCTCGATACCGATCGAGCGCACCATCCGCCGCTGCACCTCGGTGTCGCCGGCCTCGGCGGGCGCTGTCAACGTCCAGCGGTTGATGGCGGCCAACGTGAACAGGAAGAGTAGCAGGGTGAGCTTGAGCAGCAGCAGCCGGCCATAAGCAGTATGGATCAACGCCTCCGGCTGCTGCACCTGGATGATCGCCAGCACGATACCGCTGGCGGCAAGGACAGCCACGACCGGCAGGATCGCGCGGGAGAAGCGCCGCAGAAAGACCTTCCCTTCCGCCGGCTGCTGCCGCAACGCCAGCCCGAGCGGCGCCAGCGAACCGGCCCAGAACGCGATTGCGGTGCCGTGCAGGAACACCAGTGGCCGCGTCAGCCATTGCGGTTCGGCGGCGCTGGCATGGCCGCTGACCGCAAGGGCGGCGCCGACAGCGAGCAGTGCTGCGCTTGCCGACAGCTTGCGAAGACCTGATGGACCGGCAAGCGAAACCAGCGCGAGACCGAGCGCGATCAGACCGATCACCACCGTCCAGACGAAGCTCGTTTCCAGCGCGGTCTTCCAGACTGTCGGCGCAGCAAACTGGGCGAGCGGCGCGCCAAGCCCATCCAGCCCTTGCAACCCGAGCGACAACGGCGCGCTGGCGAGGCCGAAAAGCAGTGCCGCGGCGACAAAGCGCTGGCCGCAGCGCCGGCCCTCGGCCAACCAGGCAAGCGCGAATGCGCCGCCGACGCCGAGAAAGAGGCCGGCATAGAGAAACAACCTGGCCACCCAGACCATCGCGCGCAGCGTCCAGTCTACGGCTTCGCCCGCCACCGGCGCGGCACTTGGCGCTCCGATGGAAAAAAGCGCTGAACCGCCGACCGGATGGCCGTCGACCGACACCACCCGCCAGCTCAGCACATGCGTGCCGGATTTGAGCGTTTCGGGATTGTCGATCTCGACCGTCTGGTCCTTGAGACGAAAGGATGTCAGCGCAAGCTGCGAGCCGTCCGGCCGCACAAGCGTCAGCACCAGCGGCGAGACAGGCTCGCTGAAGGTCAGTGAGAATTGGCCGGGACCTTGCGTCAGCACGGCGCCGTCAGCCGGGTCGGTCGCGACGAGCGCCGCATGCGCCAAGGCGCGGCCGGGCATTGCCAACACCACCATCGCCACGAGCATTGCCACCAGCCAGGCAAGCGAGCCGGCAAGCATGCGGTTCATCGAGGAAGGCAGTGCTGCGTTCATGCCGTCATAACAGGAAATGGTGGCGCGCCCCGAGGAAGCGCGCCAACAGAGATCATTTCTTCGGCAGCAATTTGATGCCGGGCGCCGGCGTTTCCAAGGCGTCCTCATCCTGGCCGGCCGCCGGAGTCTCGATCCAGCGCTCGGCGGCGTCGCCGCATTCCTGCACCACCGGGAAATAGAGCATCTGGCCGGCCGGCAGATCGGCCGCCAGCGAGGCGCGGAAGACGAACTCGTCATAGAATTCGTCGGACAGATTGCCGCCGCTCCAGTCGACTTCCTTCACGCCGGTGGTCAACGTCTCGCCATAGAGCTGGTAGGATTTCTCGTATTTGCCCTTCTTGACCTGCAGCGTCCAGCCGGGCTTGGGCATCGGCTTTACCGCGATGATGCCTTCGGGTATCTGCACGCGCACGGCGGTCGTTGCCTTGCCCTCGCAGCCATGCGGCACGCGCAAGACGGCCTTGTAGGTCGAGCCGACCGCTGCTTCCTGCGTTTCGAGCGTGATGTGGGCGAGCGCGGCATTGGTCCCGAGCGCGCAAAGCGCGCCCGCCGCCAAAACATACTTCTTCATGAATTGTGCCTCTGATTTCGAATTGGCGGGTTATTCGGCGTGATCCATGTCCCCCATGTCGCCACTGCCCGTCTCGCCCATGCCTTCGACGGCGAACTCGACGGCGACGCTGCCGGCCTTCTCGAAGGTCAGCGTCGCGGGGAATTTCTCGCCCTGCTTCGGCTGCCGCTTCAGGCCGGTGAACATCAGGTGATAAGCGCCCGGCTTCAGCGCGACCTTGCCGCCGGCCGGGATCTCCAGCCCGCCCTCGACCGGCCGCATGGTCATGACGCCGTCCTTGACGCCCATCTCATGCAGTTCGGCCTTTTCGGAGATGTCGGAGGAGATCGACAGCAGCCGGTCCGGCGCGCTGCCCTTGTTGATCACGGTGAAATAGCCGCCGGCCACCTTGGCACCCGGCGGCGTCGCCCGCGACCAGGGATGCTCGATCTCGAGATCGCCGACCTTGAACTCATGCGCCAAGGCGGCGGGAATGCAGGCCAAGAGAAGAAAAAGGCTGAGCACGGCAAGGCCAACGCGCAGTTGGAGGTGAAACGGCGGCGCGCCGCGAAGGGCGAAGGCTTGCGCCTTGGGAAGAAGATTGGACATGGTTGCTCCATGAGTACGGGATCGCGCCGGAATGCGGCCGCGAACAGTCTGATCTTTGGATGAATAGGCCTGCGGAAGGTTCCGCGGATCAGACCATCGCCGGCGGCGCGCGCGGATTGGCCGGAGAGCGGTCGCGGGCGAAATCCTGGTGCCGGAAGGCCGGAAGCTGGAAGGCGACGGCCTCGAAAAGCTGGGTCCTGGCCAGGGCGACGGCCTCTGGCGGCGGCATATGCGCCGCCGAAACCATGTTGCAGCCGACCGAGCAGCAGGCCGGCAGATGTTGTTGGTGGGAATCGCCGCCGGGGAGTTTTACAGCGCCTTCATGCGTGCAGATGACGTTGGCGTCGACCTGCGAAGGCGCGCCGAAGGCGAAAGGGCCGAGAGAGGTCTGAAGCAATAGAAGCAGCGCCGCGACGAACGCGGCCGGCATGCTCCATCGTCTCAGCCGGATATCCAACGCAAAGCCTCTCCCGGAAACGCGTCGACGGTAGCACGGGGAATGCGCGCGGGAAATCGGCAAAACCGCGCTGCGGCAACGCGGCGCGACAGGTCGTCGTGGATCGCGGCCCGCCTGTCAGGCGGGCTGCATCTGCCGCCCTTCAGGAATGGAGGTCAGCAGCGTCTGGCGCGCCGACTTCAGGTGCTTGCGACAGGCGGCGTCCACCTTGCCGGGATCGCGGGATTTCAGCGCCGCGATGTAGGCGAGATGCTCCTGGATAGCGACCTCGTTGCGCTGGCGCTCCTCAGCCTTGTTCCACTGATAGTGGTAGTGGAAGATCATAGCGATGACATCGTAGAAGTCGACGATGAAGCGATTGTGCGAGGCGCGGTGGATCAGCCGGTGGAAGCGCTCGTCGAGCTCGGAGAATTCGTTGAAGCGCGTGGCGATCTCGCTGGCGAGCTGGCGATGCTCGAGCTCCAGCCGGTCAAGATCGGCCCATACCGCGCTATCTTCCGGCAGCGCGGCGAAAGCCGCCGCCGAACGCAGCTCGAAAATCTCGCGGATCTCGGTCAGCTCCAGCGCGAAGGCGCGTGTGAAACCCTTCAGCACCCAGTGGCTGTTGCGCCGCTTCTCGATCAGCCCGAAGCGCGAGAAGCGGATCAGGAATTCGCGCACGCTGGTGGTGCCAACGCCGATCTCGCGCGCCAACTCCAGCTCGTTGATCTGCATGCCGGCTTCCGCGCCGCCCGCAAGCAGGCGACGCATGAAGGAGCGCTCGATGATCTCGGCCAGCGAGTCGGTCTCCTCCTCGGGGAAGAAATCCTCCGGCCGCGGCGCCCTGAGCACCGTCTTGTTGCGCTTGTTCCAGTCGATCAGCCCGGTTTCTTCCATGCGCGCAAGGATGCTGCGCACCGTGGTACGGCTGACGCCGAGCAGCGTGCCGAGCTCCGGTTCCGACGGCAGGCTCTTGGTCTCGTCGAGCAGCCGCAGACAGCGGTTATAGGCGTCCTTGTAGACGTTGTTGCTCTTCGACATGCCCCGTATCCCCAGCGCTTGCGGCGGCCTGCCGGAAGCGCGATATGATCGGTGTACCTAGCGCAAGCTTCCGAAAAGCGGAACGCCTTTCGCCGGCTTGCCGGAAAGACAATCATGCGCGTCCCAACGATGCGCATTGCCCGCGACGAAAAAACAATTGACGCAAAAATGTTTTTTCCCGATAAAAGACATTACCTTTAAACGGGCGCAAGTCAATCCGCCCGCATTCCCAGGATCACCCAGGACAGCCGCCCGTGAACGTTGCAAACACCATTCTCCTTTCTCCCGCCGACAATGTCGCCGTCGCCAATGGCCGTCTCGAGATCGGCGCCGCATTGCCGGGCGGCGCAAAGGCTATTGCGGTGATCGAGCCGGGTCACAAGGTCGCGATCAAGCCCATCGCCGCGGGCGAAGCGGTGGTGAAGTACGCGCAGGCGATCGGTCGCGCCACGCAAGACATCGCGCCCGGCGAGCATGTCCATTCGCACAATCTGGTTTTCGAGAGCGGCCGCCTGCCGGTGGTGCCGCCGAGCGAGGCCGAGCACGCCACCGAGGCCGACCGCAAGCGCACCTTCATGGGCTATCGGCGCGCCGATGGCCGCGCCGGCACGCGCAATTTCATCGGCATCATCGCCAGCGTCAATTGCTCGTCTACCGTCTGCCACGCCATTGCGGACGAAGCCAACCGCACGCTGCTGCCGAAATATCCCGGCATCGACGGTTTCGTGCCGATCGTGCACGGCCAGGGTTGCGGCATGAGCGCCACCGGCGACGGTATGATGGTGCTGCACCGCACGCTGGCCGGCTATGCCCGCCATCCGAATTTCGGCGGCGTGCTGATGGTCGGGCTCGGCTGCGAAGTCAACCAGCTCACGCTGTATGGTCAGAAGGGCGCGGCTGCAGGAAAGCGGCATTTCAACATCCAGGAGGCCGGCGGCTCGCGCAAGTCGGTCGAGAAGGCGATGGGCGTGCTGGCCGAGATTGCCGAGGAGGTCGGCCACCTGCAACGCGAGCCGATCCCGGTCTCGGAGATCGTCGTCGGCCTGCAATGCGGCGGCTCTGACGGCATGTCCGGCATCACCGCAAACCCGGCGCTGGGCGCCGCCGTCGATATCCTGGCCGGCTGCGGCGGCATCGGCATCCTGTCGGAAACGACCGAGATCTACGGCGCCGAACATCTGCTCGCCTATCGCGCCGCCTCGCCTGAGATCGCCGCCAAGCTCGACGGCTTTGTGAAATGGTGGGAGGACCACACCGCCAAACACGGCGCCTCGATCGACAACAACCCCTCGCCCGGCAACAAGCGCGGCGGCCTGACCACGATCCTCGAGAAATCGCTGGGCGCGGTCGCCAAGGGCGGCCAGACACCGCTCAACGGCGTCTTCGGCTATGCCGAGAAGGTGTCCGGCAGTGGCCTGGTGTTCATGGACACGCCCGGTTACGACCCGGTCTCGGCGACCGGACAGGTGGCCGGCGGCGCCAACGTCATCGTCTTCACCACCGGCCGCGGCTCCTGCTTCGGCTGCCGCCCGACGCCGTCAATCAAGGTCGCCACCAATTCGACCATGTATCACCAGATGGAAGAGGACATGGACGTCAATTGCGGCGTCATCGCCTCGGGCGAGAAGACGATCGCCGGCATGGGCCGCGAGATCTTCGAGCTGATCATCGAGACCGCGTCCGGCCGAAAAACCAAGAGCGAGGCGTTCGGCTACGGCGACAACGAATTCGTGCCCTGGCATCTCGGCGCAACGCTTTAGCGCCTGATCCCGAAAAGTGGGAACGAAACGTCATCCTGATCCAGTCCCCAGGCCGGTCGTCGCGACGGAAGCGCTACCGACAGCAAGGACGCCGGCTTCACAATTGCGCGACTTCGTGATGGAATGAATATTCCACATTGACAGTACCGTGAAATTATCGTTCCATAGCGACAAGGAGGAACGGAAGCGCCGATATGTATTAGGGAGGAGCAAACCTCGTCCCGGATCACATGAACGGCACCAGACACCGCTTGCATCGGTCATGGCGATGCATTATCAACAAAAGGCAATCTGTTTTTTATTGATAAAGTTCTGTTTTTGGACTCGCCTATCCAGACGGAGCTTCCGCAACCTTCACCAGGCGACCTTAGGGAGGAACCTAATGAAATTCGTGACCAGCCTTCTGAACCGCCGCGCCTTCGTGGCCTTGGCCGCAGCGTCGATGCTTGCCGGCGCAATGCATTCCGCGCCCGCTTCGGCAGCCGACGTGACCATTCCGATCATCGTCAAGGACACCACCTCTTTCTACTGGCAGATTGTGCTGGCCGGCGCGCGCAAGGCTGGCAAGGATCTCGGCGTCAACGTGCCGGAGCTCGGCGCGCAGGCCGAAACCGACGTCAACGGCCAGATCTCCATTCTCGAGAACGCCGTCGCCAGCAACCCGGCGGCAATCGTCATCTCTCCGACCGAGTTCAAGGCGCTCGGCAAGCCGATCGACGAGGCAGCTTCCAAGGTCAAGGTCATCGGCATCGACTCCGGCGCCGACTCCAAGGCCTTCACCTCCTTCCTGACGACCGACAACGTGCAGGGCGGCCGCGTCGCTGCTGACGGCCTCGCCGCCGCCATCGGCGCCGCCAATGGCGGCAAGGTGGAAGGCAAGGTCGCGCTGATCACCGCGCTTCCCGGCGCCGGCTCGCTCGAGCAGCGCAAGCAAGGCTTCATCGAACAGATCAAGGCCAAGTATCCGGGCCTCCAGCTTGTCGCCGACAAATATGCCGACGGCCAGGCCACCACGGGCTTGAATATCGCCACCGACCTGATCACCGCCAATCCTGACCTCAAGGGCATCTTCGCCTCGAACCTGATCATGGCGCAGGGCGTCGGCCAGGCGATCGCCGAAAACAATCTCGGCGGCAAGGTGGCGCTGATCGGCTTCGACAGCGACGAAAAGCTGATCAAGTTCCTCAATGACGGCGTCATCTCGGGTCTGGTCGTCCAGGATCCGTACCGGATGGGTTATGACGGTATCAAGACCGCTCTGGCCGCCTCGAAGGGCGAGAAGGTCGAGGCCAACGTCGACACCGGCGCGAACCTCGTCACCAAGGATAACATGAAGGATCCGAAGATCGACGCTCTGCTCAACCCGAAGCTCAAGTGAGCAGCGTTGCGACAGTCGTTTCCGGGGCCTTGCGCCCCGGAAACATCCATCGGGGCGATTTGGAATTCGCCGGCCTGATTTAGGCTCCGACTTCAAGATGCGCGCCAGACGCATCGCTGCGGACCCAACGGTTGAGACCAATCTGGGAGGATTGTCATGACGTCGACGGCGCAGGACCTGCACCCCGCCCCCACGCTGGCCCCGGGCAGGACAATCCTCGAGCTCAACGGCCTGGAAAAGCGCTATCCCGGCACACATGCGCTGAAGCCCGTGCACCTTGCCTTCAAGGCGGGCGAGATCCACGCCATCGTCGGCGAGAACGGCGCCGGCAAATCGACCCTCATCAAGCTCCTGACCGGCGTCATGCCGCGCACTTCCGGCGAGGTGATCTGGGAAGGCAAGCCGACCGCCTTGGCCACGCCGCATGAGGCGATGGCGCTGGGCATCAACGCCGTCCACCAGGAGGTGGTGCTGTGCCGCCATCTCACCGTCGCCGCCAACATGTTCCTCGGCGAGGAGGAGTCACGCTTCGGCCTGCTGCAGCAGCGCGCCATGGTGAAGGACGCGCAAAAGATCATTGACGGGCTGGGCTTCGACCTGCCGGCGCATGTCATGCTCGGCGATCTCACCATCGGCCAGCAGCAGCTGATCGCCGCGGCGCGGGCCACCGTGCGCGGTACGAAGTTTCTGATCTTCGACGAACCGACCGCTTACCTCACCCGCAAAGAGGCCGACCAGCTCTTCAAGCTGATTCGCCGCCTCAAAGGCGAAGGCGTCACCATCATTTATATCAGCCACCGCATGGAGGAAGTGTTCGAGCTCGCCGACCGCGTTTCCGTGCTGCGCGACGGCACTCTGGTCGGCACCCGCAACATCGCCGAGACGGACGAGCCCGAGCTGGTCAAGCTGATGATCAACCGCTCGATCGAACAGATCTACCACAAGGAGCATTTCACCCCCGGCGCGACCATCGTCGAGACGAAGAACCTCTCCGGCAAAGGCTTCGAGAATGTCTCGGTGACCGTCCGCGCCGGTGAGATCGTCGGCCTCTACGGACTGATCGGCGCCGGGCGCAGCGAGTTCGTCACCACGCTCTATGGCCGCCACAGGAAATCGGCCGGCCAGATCCTGTGGCAAGGCAAGGAAGTCCAGGTCAATTCCGAGCATGACGCGATCCGGCTCGGCATGGCGCTGGCCCCGGAAAGCCGCCGCGACCAGGGCCTGTGCCTCAATTTGCCGGTTGGCATGAACCTCAACCTGCCGATCTACAAACGCATCTCCAGCAATTTTCTGATCTCCGGCGCCAAAGAAAAGGCCGAGGCCGACCGCCAGATCGCCGATCTCAGGATCAAGACACCGACGCGCCATGCGCTGGCTTCAAGCCTCTCAGGCGGCAACCAGCAGAAGATCGTCATCGGCAAATGGCTGGCGCATGGCGCCAAGCTGTTCATCTTCGACGAGCCGACGGTGGGCGTCGATGTCGGCACCAAGGCCGAGATCTACCGCCTGTTCTCGACGCTCCTGTCCAAGGGCGCCGGCATCATCCTGATCTCGTCCTATCTGCCGGAAGTCTATGAGCTTGCCGACACGCTGCACGTGTTCCGGCGCGGCAAGCTGGTCGCGACCCATGGTTTCCGCACCGCCAGCCACGAGGACATTTTAGGTCAGGCACTGGCCGAGAAACAAGAAAAGTCGGGAGGACAAAAATGAGCACCGAGGCGATCGCCGCCGAAAAACCCAAGCGCAATTTCAACGCCCTCTTCGGCCTGACGCTGCTTGGCCTTTTGCTCCTGATGTGGATCGTGCTGGCAGTCGCCACGCCGTCCTTCGCCACGACGCTCAACATCACCAACCTTCTGCGTCAGGGCTCGCTGATCGCCATCCTCGCCGTCGGCCAGACCTTCGTCATCATCACCGGCGGCATCGATCTGTCGGTCGGCGCGGTGGTCGGCTTCACCACCGTCATTGTCGCGCTTTTGATCAACGCCGGCTGGCCGATCTGGGCGGCGGTGCTGGCCACCCTGCTGGTCGGTATCGCCATCGGCCTCTTCCACGGCTTCGGCATCGTCAAGATGGGACTGCCGCCTTTCATCATAACCCTGGCTACAATGACCTCGCTGCGCGGCATCGGCCTTCTGATGACGAACGGCAACTCGATCTCGATCAACAGCGACTCGTTCCAGGCTTTCTCGCGCGGCTCGCTCGCGGGCATCCCCTATCTGTTCTGGATGGTGATCCTGGTCGCCATCCCCTCCTACATCTTCCTGCATCACACGCGCTGGGGCCGTTACCTGTTCTCGGTCGGCTCCAACGCCGAGGCCGCGCGCCTGTCCGGCGTCAACGTGCCGCGCACCATCTTCATGGCCTACGTCCTGTCCGGCCTTCTGGCGGCCATTGTCGGCGTGCTCCTGGCCTCGCGCATCGGCATCGGCAACCCGACGCAGGGCGATACTTACGAGCTGCAGGCTATCGCCTCGTCGGTGATCGGCGGCACCTCGCTCTTCGGCGCCATCGGCTCCGTGCACGGGCCGCTGATCGGCTCCTTCATCCTTTCGACGATCAACAACGGCGCCAACCTGCTCAACGTCAACACGTTCTGGCAGCGCGTCATCACCGGCCTGCTGATCATCGTCATCGTCTACTTCGACGGCCTGCGCCGTCGCGGCAAATGACTCCTCCCTGAAACTAACGCGCCGGCCCCGCTCGAGCGAGGCCGGCGCTCTTTTGCTTGGATTTGCGACATGAAAGCCGTTGTCTGCCGTTCGCCCGGCGAGCTTGTCCTCGAAGATCGCGCCGACCCAGGCGCGCCGCCGCCCGGCTGGGCGCGCGTCGCGGTCAGCCATGTCGGCATCTGCGGCACCGACTATCATATCTTCGAAGGCAAGCACCCGTTCCTGGCCTATCCGCGCGTCATGGGCCACGAGGTCTCGGGCACGATCGTCGAGACGGGCGAAGGCGTCGATCTGGCCGTGGGCGAGCCGGTGATCATCAACCCTTATCTTTCATGCGGTAAATGCATCGCCTGCCGGCACGGCAAGCCGAATTGCTGCGTGAAGATCGAGGTGCTGGGCGTCCACCGCGACGGCGCCATGTGCGACGAGATCCTTGTGCCGGCCCAGAACCTTTATCCGACAAACGGCCTGTCGCTCGCCGATGCCGCGGCAGTCGAATTCCTGGCGATCGGCGCGCATGCCGTGCGCAGATCGCTCGGGCTGCCCGGCCAGCGCACGCTGGTCATCGGCGCCGGGCCGATCGGCCTCGGCACGGCGATCTTCGCGCGCATCGCCGGGCTCGACGTCAGCCTGCTCGACATGAGCGCCGAGCGGCTCGATTTCGCCGAAAAGCAACTCGGCTTTGCCGCGCTGGACGGCTCGAAGGCAGCGGCCGACGAACTGGTGCGGCAGGCAACTGCCGGTGAAGGGTTCGACCTTGTGTTCGACGCGACCGGCAACACGCAATCGGTGCAGTCGGCCTTCGCCCATGTCGCGCATGGCGGCACGCTGGTGCTGGTCAGCGTGGTCAAAGACGATATCGCTTTCTCCGATCCTGAATTCCACAAGCGCGAGATGACGCTGGTCGGCAGCCGCAATGCCCTCAAAGCCGATTTCGAGCATGTGGCCGCCTCGATCCGCAACGGCGCCGTGCCCTTGAACAAGCTGGTCACCCACCGCACCACGCTCGCCGGCACGCCGCGCGACCTGGCCAGATGGACGCATGAGAAGTCGGGCCTGATCAAGGCGGTTATAGAGGTGGGGTGAGACGCCGGTTCGCCGACACGAAAACTCCGTGGGTGACAGCACTGGATTTGGCAGAGCATGCCTTTGCGATTAGCCGAAACCTCTGTCACATCGTCATCCACGGGCGGAGCAAGGAGCGTAGCGACGCAGCGCAGACCCGAGGATCCATTCCGTGACGCCAACGCGTTGCAACGATCCAGAATTCTGCTCCGCTGCGCTCTACGGTCGAGGTTACGGAATGGATCCTCGGGTCTGCGCTCCGCTTCGCGTCGCTACGCCCGTGGATGACGACCTCTGGGTTTATCGCCTTCAGTGACGACGCGGAAACTAATCGCCGGCCGAGAGCCTAAGCTCCACCCGCTCCGCCGGAAAGCGCGACTCCGCGAACTGGATCGGCTCACCGTCGAGCGTCACGTTGACGGCAATGGTGACCAGCACGATGGCGCCGGGCTGCAGATCGAGGGCTGCAAGATCGTCGGCGTCGGCGTGTCGCGCCGACAGCACGGTCGAATGCCGCAGATAGTCGATGATGCCGAAGCGCTTCAGCGAGGCGGTGATCGACCCCGTCTCGGCCATCGCCGCCTCGATGCCGGCGAAGCGTTTGGCGTCGAACCATGTCGTTGCGCGCGAGACCGCATGACCGTCCGCCTCGCCGCGCGTCTCCAGGCGGATGACGGCCGCGCCCTTGGCGATGCCCAGCGCCTCGGCGATGCGCCGGCTGGCCGGCTCCGTCGACGACGACAAGAGCGCGATATGCCGCTCGCTCGTCTGCCCCTGCAGTCCGGTCGAGAAGCGGGTGCGCGCGCCGATCGGATAGGACAGCCGCTTGCGCGACAAGACGAAGGTGCCGCGTCCCTGCTCGGCCTTCAGCACGCCTTCCTGCACAAGCGCTGCAATGGCGCTGCGCACCGTGTGGCGGTTGACGCCGTAGCGCTCGGCCAGCACGATCTCGGGCGGCAGCGCCGCATTCTGGGCGAAATCACCATTGGCAATCGCCTGCAGGATCCTGTCGGCGATCTGCCGCCATAGCGACACGCCGTTGCGTCTCTCGATGCTGCTTGCCAGCCCGGTCATTTTCCCACCCCCAACGTCATCACCCTGAACTTTTGCACCCGTTGTCATCCACGCGTCATGGACTCCCGATACTAAGTGAGTATAATTTGTATAGTTGCCTATATCAATAGACAAATTCTCTATGCAAGGAGCGGTGCGATGCGAGGACGGGAAGCACGCGAGCAGGCCGGGCGGAAAGCCTTGATGGCGACGCTGGCGCACGCCGAAGCCGATGAGATTGCCCGCCTGTGGAACGAGTCGGGCCTGCCCTCCGAAGCTGAGCTTTTGCGCGGCCCCGAAACCGGATTGGTGACGGTGCGCGGACGGATCGGCGGCGGCGGCGCGCCCTTCAATGTCGGCGAGGCGACGGTCACCCGGGCCACGGTGCGGCTGCCGTCCGGGCAAGTCGGCCATTCCTATGCGCTCGGCCGCGACAAGGGAAAGGCCAGGCTCGCGGCGATCGCCGACGCGCTCTGGCAGGACCCGGTGCACCGCGAAACGGTCGAGACAAAGCTCGCCGCGCCTTTGCGCGCGGCGCTCGATGCGGCGCGCGAGACAAAGCGTGTCGAAACGGCGGCCACGAAAGTGGATTTCTTCACCATGGTGCGCGGAGAGGACTGATGGATATCGCCACGCAATCGATCGACGGCGGCTTCGCCGAGCCGGTCTTCAACGCCCAGGCGGTGTTCCGCGCCATCATGGACGCGATGGCCCGCCCCGGCACGGTCCAGCCGTTGCCGCAGCTCGCTCGCCCGCCGGCGCCGTTGTCGGCGACGGCCGGCGCCGTGGCGCTCGCGCTCTGCGACAACGACACGCCGGTCTGGCTCGACCCGCCGCTGCAGGCCGAAGCCCCGGTCAAGGCCTGGCTCGGCTTTCACACCGGCGCGCCCTTGGCCAACACGCCCGCCGACGCGCATTTCGCCTTGATCGCCAATCCGAAGGAGATGGCGGCGCTCGACGGTTTTGCGCAAGGCACGCAGGAATATCCCGACCGCTCGACCACGCTGATCCTCTTGGTCGACGACCTTGCCTCGGGCCCGTCGCTGCTGCTCGAAGGTCCAGGGATCGAAAAGACATCGATGATCGCGCCTCCAGGCATGCCGCGCCATTTCGTCGAGCAGTGGAAGCAGAACAACCAGCGTTTCCCGCGCGGCGTCGACATTATCCTGGCGGCGCCCGGCAGCCTCGCCTGCCTGCCGCGCACCACCCGCATCAAGACGATGGAGGCATGACATGTATGTCGCGGTGAAGGGCGGCGAAGCCGCCATTGCCAACGCGCACCGCCTGCTTGCCGATCGCCGCCGCGGCGACCGCTCGGTTCCGGCGCTGCGCCTCGACCAGATCGTCGAGCAGCTGGCGCTGGGCGTCGACCGGGTGATGAGCGAAGGCTCGCTCTATGATCGCGAGCTTGCGGCTCTCGCCGTCGTCCAGGCGCGCGGCGACATGATCGAGGCGATCTTCCTGGTGCGCGCCTACCGCACCACGCTGCCGCGCTTCGGCTACACCAATCCGGTCGATACCGGCGCCATGCAGGTAGAGCGTCGTGTCTCGGCCACCTATAAGGACCTGCCCGGCGGCCAGGTGCTCGGCCCGACTTTCGACTACACCCACCGCCTGCTCGATCCCGAGCTTGCCGCCGGCGCTGAGGTCGAGACGCCGGCGCAGCGTCCGGTCGAGCCGGAAGCCATGCCGCGCGTTTCCGCGATCCTCGCCCATGAAGGCCTGATCGAGGCCGATGGCGAGATGCCGCTTGACCACGTGCCTGGCGACATCACGCGCGAGCCGCTGCAATTCCCGATGGCGCGCGACATCCGCCTGCAGGCGCTGTCGCGCGGCGACGAGGGCTTTCTCCTGGCGCTCGGCTATTCGACGCAGCGCGGCTACGCCCGCAACCATCCCTTCGTCGGCGAGATACGCATCGGCGAGGTCGAGCTGGAACTCGACGTGCCGGAGCTGCCCTTCGCCGTGCCGCTTGGCTCCATCCGCGTCACCGAATGCCAGATGGTCAACCAGTTCAAGGGCTCGGCCAAAGCGCCGCCGCAGTTCACTCGCGGCTACGGCCTGGTCTTCGGCCAGAGCGAGCGCAAGGCGATGGCGATGGCGCTATGCGACCGGGCGCTGCGCGCCAGCGAGCTTGGCGAGGACGTCGTCGCCGCGGCGCAGGACGAGGAATTCGTTATCTCGCACTCCGACAATGTCCAGGCGACCGGTTTCGTCGAGCATCTGAAGCTGCCGCACTATGTCGACTTCCAGGCCGAGCTCGGCCTCGTGCGCCGCATGCGCGCCGAATACGAGGCGCGGGAAAACGAGGACAAGGCTGAAGACAAGAGGGAGGCCGCGGAATGACCGCGCAACCGACAGAGATCGCCACCTACAACTTCGCCTATCTCGACGAACAGACCAAAAGGATGATCCGCCGCGCCATCCTGAAGGGCATCGCCATTCCCGGCTACCAGGTGCCGTTCGCCTCGCGCGAGATGCCCATGCCTTATGGCTGGGGCACCGGCGGCGTCCAGGTCACCGCCTCGATCATCGGTCCCGATGACGTGCTGAAGGTCATCGACCAGGGCGCCGACGACACCACCAACGCCGTCTCGATCCGCGCCTTCTTCAAGAAGGTCGCCAAGGTCGCCGTCACCACCGAGACGGCGAATGCGACGATCATCCAGACCCGCCACCGCATCCCGGAGCATCCGCTCAACGCGGGCCAGGTGCTGGTCTTCCAGGTGCCGATCCCCGAGCCGCTGCGCTTCCTCGAGCCACGCGAGACCGAGACGCGAAAAATGCATGCACTGGAGGAATACGGCCTCATGCATGTGAAGCTCTATGAGGACATCGCCAAGCACGGCCGCATCGCCACTACCTACGCCTATCCGGTCAAGGTCGAGGGCCGTTACGTGATGGATCCTTCGCCGACGCCGAAATTCGACAATCCGAAGATGCACCGCTCGCCGGCCTTGCAGTTGTTCGGCGCCGGCCGCGAGAAGCGCATCTACGCGGTGCCGCCCTTCACTGACGTCGTCAGCCTCGACTTCGAGGACCATCCCTTCGAGGTGCAGACCTTCGACCACCCTTGCGCGCTCTGCGGCGCCGAGAACGTCTATCTCGACGAGGTCATTCTCGATGACCATGGCGGTCACATGTTCGTCTGCTCCGACACCGACCACTGCGAGAAGCGGCGGGCCGGCGGCCATCACGGCCACCTTGCTCCCGAGACCCACCTCGCCTCTGAGAAAACGGAGCCGGCCAAATGACCGACGAACCGCTGCTGCGCGTTTCAGCGCTGTCCAAATTCTACGGCTCGCGCGTCGGCTGCGAGAACGTCACCTTCGACTTGTGGCCAGGCGAGGTCCTGGCGGTGGTCGGCGAGTCCGGTTCCGGCAAGACGACGCTGCTCAACTGCCTGTCGACCAGGCTGCTGCCCTCCTCCGGCACCGCCAGCTACCGCATGCGCGACGGCCAATGGCGTGAGCTTTACCGCATGAGCGAGGCCGAGCGCCGCTTCCTGATGCGCACCGACTGGGGTTTCGTCCACCAGAACCCGGCGGACGGGCTGCGCATGACTGTGTCGGCCGGCGCCAATGTCGGCGAGCGGCTGATGGCGGTCGGCGACCGCCACTACGGCAGGATCCGCGCCACCGCCGTCGACTGGCTGTCGCGCGTCGAGATCGACGAGGACCGCATCGATGACGAGCCCCGCGCCTTTTCCGGTGGCATGCGCCAGCGGCTGCAGATCGCCCGAAACCTCGTGACTGGGCCGCGGCTCGTCTTCATGGACGAGCCGACCGGCGGTCTCGATGTCTCGGTGCAGGCGCGCCTGCTCGACCTCCTGCGCGGGCTGGTCACCGATCTCGGGCTGGCGGCGGTCGTCGTCACCCACGACCTCGCCGTGGCCAGGCTCCTGTCGCAGCGCATGATGGTGATGAAGGACGGCCGCGTCGTCGAAAGCGGCCTTACCGACCGCGTGCTCGACGATCCGCGCGCGCCTTATACGCAGTTGCTGGTTTCTTCGATTTTGCAGGTGTGACGATGGCGCTTGAACACCCCCCTCTGGCCTGCCGGCCATCTCCCCGTCAAGGGGGGAGATCAGCAGCTTTCATGTCCCACTTGTTCTGCAACGCGGGAGAGTGGCGAAACCGAATGCGACAGGCGATCTCCCCCCTTGAGGGGGAGATGCCTGGCAAGGCAGAGGGGGGTGCTTTCCCGCCAACGACTGACGATTGGAGAATGTTCTGATGGCCACTCCTCTCGTTCTCTCGGACGTCGCCAAAAGCTTCACCATGCATCTGCGTGACGGCGTCACGCTGCCGGTGGTGAGGGGTGTCTCCTTCTCGATCCGCGCCGGCGAATGCGCCGTGCTCGGCGGCCCGTCGGGCGCGGGAAAAAGCTCGATCCTGAAGATGCTCTACGGCAACTACGCCGTCGATGAAGGTCAAATCATCGTCCAGCATGGCGGCGGATTGATCGACCTCGCCTCCGCCAGCCCGCGCACTGTGCTTTCCGTGCGCCGCCATATTATCGGCTATGTCAGCCAGTTCCTGCGCACCGTGCCGCGCGTTTCCGCGCTCGACGTGGTCGCCGAGCCGCTGGTCGAGCGCGGCGAGGATCGCGAAGGCGCGCGGGAAAAAGCACGCAGCTTGCTTGCGCAGCTCAATCTTCCCGAAAAGCTCTGGGCGCTGCCGCCCGCGACCTTCTCGGGCGGCGAGCAGCAGCGCGTCAACATCGCGCGCGGTTTCATAACCGAGCATCCGATCCTGCTGCTCGATGAACCGACCGCCTCGCTCGACGCGAAGAACCGCGATGTCGTGGTCGAGATCATCGCCGCCAAGAAGACTGCGGGCGTCGCCCTGCTCGGTATCTTCCACGACCTCGACGTTCGTGAGGCTGTGGCCGACCGCGTCATCGACGTCACGGCCTTTGCCGCCGGAAAGATCGCCGCATGAAGAAGCTTTCGGAGGCGCCGCTGATCCATCCGACGGCGCAGGTCGAAAACTCGACGCTCGGCCGCTGGACCGAGATCGCCGAGCGCAGCCGCGTCGCCGAATGCGAGCTCGGCGACTATTCCTATATGATGCAGGACTGCGCCGTGTGGTGCGCGACCATCGGCAAGTTCTCCAACATCGCGGCAAGCGTGCGCCTCAACGCCACCAACCACCCGACCTGGCGGCCGACGCTGCACCACTTCACCTACCGCGCCTCCGACTATTGGGACGACGCCGAGCATGAGAGCGCGTTCTTCGCCGAGCGCCGCGCCAGGCGTGTCACCATCGGCCACGACACCTGGCTCGGCCATGGCTCGACCATCCTGCCCGGCGTCACCGTCGGCGATGGCGCGGCCGTCGGCGCGGGCGCCGTGGTGTCGAAGGATGTCGCGCCTTACACAATCGTCGGCGGCGTGCCGGCGAAGCCGATCCGCGAGCGCTTCGACCGCCGCACCGCCGAGCGCTACCAGGCTTTAGCCTGGTGGGATTGGGATCATGCAAGGCTGCGCGCTGCGCTCGACGATTTCCGCGAGCTGTCGGCGGAGGCGTTCCTGGAGAAGCATGGCGGCTAGGCGCGGTGAATGGTGAATGGTCAATAGTGAATGCAACGAAGCCCTTCTTTCTCACCACTCACCATTCACCATTCACACCGTTGACACATGACTCGGACAGGACGCCATCTCCCCAAGGAGATCGCGATGCTCGCCACAGCCAGACCCTCGCTCGCCCGATTTCTCGAAGGTACCAACCCGACAGCGCCGGTGCATCTCGGCACCCGTTACGACACCTCGGGCAACTTCCTCCCCGAACCCGGCAACACGGTCGTCAGTCACCTCACCAGCGACTCGCCTTCGCAAGCCGCGATCATCGAGGTGCGCGAGCGCATCCGCGCCATGCCGGACGCGGACCGCCTCGCCTTCACGCCGATCTCCAGCCTGCACATGACGCTGTTCCAGGGCATCATCGAATATCGGCGCCGGCTCCCCTACTGGCCCTCCGACGTGCCGCTCGACACCAGCATCGACGACATGACCCGCCTCTATCTGCAGCGCCTGGAGGGCTTTGAGGCCTGCCCTCCGTTTCGTATCAAGACCATCGGCGTTACGCCAAACGGCCTTACGGTTGCCGGTGCTTCCGCTGAGGACGAGCGCATCCTGCGCCTGTGGCGCGACGGGCTGTCGGTGCCGTTCGGCTACCGCCATCCGGACCACGACGCTTACGTCTTCCACATCACCTTCGCCTATCAGATCCGCCGTCTAGCCGACGAGCGAGCCACGGCCTGGCAGGATCTGTTCGATGACTGCCTGTCGTTCCTCGAACGCGAGGCTCCTGTGATCGAGCTCAAGCCTCCGGCCTTCTGCAGCTTCAAGGACATGAAGCATTTCGAGGAATTGCTGGTGCTTGGTTGAATCTCTAAGCCTGTGGGACGTAACAAAACTGACATCAATCCGACACCCCAGCTTCATCGGCCTGCGCTAGCGAAGGTTAACAGACCTGCAAAAGCGCGACGGACTGGAGTTTTGGTATGTCAGCATCATCGGCCACGCTTGAGATCCGCGGCGTAACCCGACGATTTGGCAAGAACACCGCCGTCAGCGATATCAACATCTCGATCCCGCGCGGCCAGATGGTCGGCATCATCGGCCGTTCCGGCGCTGGCAAGTCGACGCTTTTGCGCATGATCAATCGTCTCATCGATCCGAGCCAAGGATCGATTTTTTTTGAGGGCGCGGAGGTTTCCAGCCTGCAGGGATCGCCGCTGCGGCGCTGGCAGCGCGACTGCGCCATGATCTTCCAGCAGTTCAACCTCGTGCCGCGCCTCGACGTGCTGACCAACGTGCTGCTCGGCCGCCTCAACCATCGCTCGACGGTTTCCAACCTGCTCGGCATGTTCACGCGTACCGAATGCGCCGAGGCCGTGGCCGCGCTCGAGCGCCTCGACATCGCCCGCACCGCGCTGCAGCCGGCCGGCACGCTGTCCGGCGGCCAGCAGCAGCGTGTGGCGATCGCCCGCGCCATGATGCAGCAGCCGAAGGTGATTCTGGCAGATGAGCCGATCGCCTCGCTCGACCCGCTCAACGCCAAGGTGGTGATGGATTCGCTGCGCGACATCAATCTGCGCGAAGGCATCACCGTCGTCACCAACCTGCACACGCTGGACACGGCGCGCGCCTATTGCACCCGTATCATCGGCATGGCCGCCGGCAAGGTCGTCTTCGACGGCGCTCCGGAAGACCTCGACCGCGACGCCGTGCGCACCGTCTACGGCGCCGACGCCAGCGGCGCCGAGATCTCCGAGGCGATCACGTCGACCAGCGTGACCGTCAAGCCGAAGATCGTCGCATCCGCCGGACCGCTCGAACCAGCCTTGCCTGGCTACTGACTCCGCCGCCCGGCCCAGCGGTCCGGGCAAATCGTGGATTTCAGCAGAGCAACCCGGATCGCCCGCCCGCGTCAAAGGCAAGACTTGAAAAATCAGAACGCCGCCGGCGCGCAGCCGGAGCAACAGGAGAGAGATCAAAATGTTCAGAAAGATGGTTTTTGGGGCGGTTTCGCTGCTCGCCATGGCGGCCAGCGCCGCGCACGCCGCTGACATCAAGGAATTCCGCGTCGGCATCCTCGGCGGTGAGAACGAGACCGACCGTCTGCGCAACTACCAGTGCCTCGCCGATCACCTGAAGTCGGAATTCGGCTTCGAAAAGGTGTCGCTGTTCCCGGCCGCCGACTATGACGGCGTTATCCAGGGCCTGCTCGGCGGCACGCTCGACTTCGCCGAGCTCGGCGCTTCCGGCTACGCCAGCGTCTATCTCAAGGACCCGAAGGCGGTCACGCCAATCCTCACCACCAAACAGACCGACGGCTCGACCGGCTACTACTCCATCGGCCTGGCACTGAAGACCTCGGGGATCACCGACATCAAGTCGGCCAAGGGCAAGAAGCTCGGCTATGCCGATCCGGATTCGACCTCCGGCTATCTGATTCCGCTGACCCAGATTCCGAAGGACACCGGCGCTTCCAACGAAACCTACTTCGCCTCGACCCAGTTCAACGGCGGCCATGAGAACAACGTGCTGGCCGTGCGCGACGGCAAGGTCGACGTGGCGGTGGACGATTCCTCCGGCATCGGCGACTTCAAGAACGGCTACACCTCCGGCACCTTCTACAAGGAAGTCGCCAAGGGCGCCGTCGACCCGAACGACTTTGTCGAAGTGTGGCGCTCGGGCCTGATCCCGAACGGCCCGCTGGTTGTCCGCACCGCGCTCGGCGACGAGATGACCGCCAAGCTCACCGCTTTCTTCACCGCGCTGCCGGCCAAGGACAAGGCTTGCTTCGAAGGCGTCGAGGGTGGCGATTTCACCGGCTACGTCCCGGTGAAGCCTGACTTCTACAGCGTCATCGTCGAAGCCCGCAAAGCTGCCATCGGCGGTTAAAGGCATCAGGAAAAAGGGCGGCGTTCGAAACGCCGCCCTTTTGCATGTCCCGATCATGACATCAGCGACACTCCATTCCGATGCCACCCGCCAGCAGGCCGATGCCTGGCGGCGCCAGACCTCGCTGCGCCGCTTCTACACCGCGCTGGGCGTCGGCCTGCTGCTTGTCGCCATGTGCGCCACCATGTGGTTCGCCGACGAAGCCAATGCCGGGCATTTCTTCGAGCGGCTGCCGCACATTCTTGATTTCCTGAGCTGGCTGGTCCCGAAGGACTGGAACGACGTCTGGCGGGCGCTGCTCGACATCGCCTCGCCCAACGACAGGGGCACGCTGGAATTCAACTTCCCGCTTGGCCGCGTCTACATCTGGGGCGGCTTCTACATCCCCGAATATTTCGAGCTGATGCTGACCACGGTGAACGTGGCGCTGGTCTCGACCTTCATCGGCTTCGTCTTCGCCGTTCCCTTCTCCTTCATCGCTGCGCGCAACCTGACGCCGAGCCCGATCCTGCGGCTCGTCGTCAAGCGCTTCATGGAACTGTTGCGCGCCTTCCCCGAGATCGTCATTGCCGGCCTGTTCGCGGCGATCGTCTCGATCGGCCCCGTGGCCGCCATCATCGCCATCGGCCTGCATTCGATCGGCGCGCTGGGCAAGCTGTTCTACGAGATCAACGAGAACATCGATATGCGTCCGGAAGAGGGCCTGCGCGCCGTCGGCGCCAACTGGTTCGAGCGCGTGCGCTTCGCCGACCTGCCGCAGGTGTTGCCCAATTTCATATCCTATACGCTGCTTCGGATCGAGATCAACGTGCGCATCTCGACCATCATGGGCGCGGTCGGCGGCGGCGGCATCGGCGAGGAGCTGAAGCTTTCCATTTCACGCGGCTTCGGCGCCAAGACCCTGGCGCTGGTGCTCCTGCTCTTCGTCACCATCTTCCTCGTCGACCAGTTCTCCGCCTGGCTGCGCCGCAAGCTCGTCGGTGAGCAAGCATTTTTGATGAGCGCTTGAAATGGCTATGGCTGTCGACGAAATAACCACGATTGAGCAACGCCATCCGCAGATATTCCAGCAGCCGGCCTACAAGCGCTTCTGGCCGCTGCTGCTGATCGCGGGCACCGTGCTCTATCTTGGCTATGCCTTGTGGTTCTTCAGCCTGCCGCAAGTGCTGCGCGAGTCGCATTGGGAGCGCCTGCCGCTCTTCCTGTCGCAATGGATCAGTTACGACCTGCAGCCGGAATTCCGGCTCGACCGGCCCGAAATCACGCCGAAATATCCGCGCTTCTCGGCGCTCGGCGAGAACCCCGATCCCGACTGGGTGATCAAGAACCCAGACGGCACCTTCACGGTTCAGATCGACGGCGATGCGAAATCCGTGACCTTCGACAAGACAAGGGCAACGATCACGGCCAATGGCGTGACCGTCCCGATATCGCTGACCGGCGGCAAGCCGGTGGTCACAGGTCCGGTGCCCGACTGGGTGACCGTCCATGACGACGAGAGCGTCGCCAAGATGGGCTTTGTCGGCGAGGTGCGCATCACCGTCGACCGCGTCAAGGTGCGCAAGCGCTTTCTCGGCTGGGCCAATTTCGTCTTCGACACGCGCTCGCCCTTCTTCGGCAAGTCGGCCGGCGAGGTGATCTCGCTCATCGCCTCCGGGCCAGAGCTCAAGCCGGGCACCTCGAACCTCGCTTTGGCCGCCGACAACATCTGGAACAATGCGCAGTGGCAGCATGGGGACGTCTGGACGAAGCTCCTGCAGACCATCGTCATGGCCTTCCTCGGCACGCTGCTCGGCGGTATCGTCGCCTTCCCGCTCGCCTTCTTCGCCGCCCGCAACATCACGCCGAGCGGGCTGCTCAGCCAGGTGCTGAAACGCTTCTTCGACTTCATGCGCTCGGTCGACATGCTGATCTGGGCGCTGTTCTTCACCCGCGCCTTCGGCCCCGGACCGCTGGCCGGCAGCGCCGCGATCTTCTTCACCGAGATCGGCACATTGGGCAAAACCTATTCCGAGGCGCTGGAAAACATCGACGACAAGCCGCGCGAGGGCGTGCTTTCGACCGGCGCCCACGGCCTGCTGGTGCAGCGCTACGGCGTGCTGCCGGAAGTGGTGCCGGTCTTCATCAGCCAGACGCTCTACCAGTGGGAATCGAACACCCGCGGCGCAACCATTATCGGCGCCGTCGGCGCCGGCGGCATCGGCCTGAAGCTTTGGGAAGCGATGCGCACCAATTCGAACTGGGCCAACGTCTTCTACATGGTGCTGCTGACGCTGCTCGTCGTCTTCATCTTCGACAACATCTCGAACTTGCTGCGCCGAAGGCTGAGCCGCACGCTGCATGATTACAACCGGCTGCAGGCTGGGCGAGGATAACCTTGTGGCGCAGTGCGCAAGCATCGTCTCGCCTGCGCCAAAGGTCGACCCCCACTCCGTCGAGCTTCGCTCGACACCTCTCCCCCGATCGACCATAGGCGCTAAGATAGGTATTGCGGCGCGGAATCGGTTGTGATTCTACGCTGGAGATGACACACGAATCGCTTGTT